>NZ_JAXRUU010000079.1:0-11622 GCF_034497445.1 Halorubrum sp. AD140 | reverse complement strand
GGCTCCGGGCTCGTCGCGGGCGAGACGGGGATCGCGCTCCAGAACCGCGGCGCGTCGTTCTCGCTCGACCCCGACCATCCGAACAGTCTCGAACCGGGGAAGCGCCCCTTCCACACGCTGATCCCGGGTATCGCCCGGCTCGGTGAGAACGACTGGGCCGCCTTCGGCGTGATGGGCGGCTACATGCAGCCGCAGGGACACGTCCAGGTGATCTCGAACCTCGTCGACTACGGGATGCCCCTCCAGCGCGCCCTCGACGAGGCGCGGTGGCGCTACCGCGAGAGCGGCGAGCTGGCGGTGGAGCCGCACTTCGCCGACCACGTCACGGCGAAGCTAGTCCGGAAGGAACACGACGTCAGGACGCTCTCGCCCGTCCAGTTCGGCGGCGCACAGATCGCACGCAACGACGACGGCGTGCTCTCGGCGGCCACGGAGCCCCGGAAGGACGGCAACGCGCAGGGCTACTGACGGAGAGACGGCGACCGACCCCGGTCACGTAGTCGGCCTCGCTCGATCGAAGGCGCTCGTGATTATATTCCTCAGACACTCCTATATGGCTAAATGTACCATACGTCGGCCGGTTTTCGGGTAGAAAACGTCTTATAGGTTGATTCACACGGTAGGATGAGGAGTGTTATCACGTGAGTATCTCTGAAACGTACGGTCGGTACCGCCAAACCCTGCGCGAGGAACCGCTCGCCATCGGGGTCGTGCTCGTGGCCCTGTGGATGGCGTGGTCGCTCGCCGCCGGGCTCGTGACCGGCGGGGTCCGAATTAGCGGCCTCGCGTCCCTCGCGTGGGACGGGTTGCTCCGCGGGCTGATAATCGGTCTGGCGGGCATCGGACTCTCGATGACGTACAGCATTCTCAACTTCGCCAACTTCGCGCACGGTGACTACCTCACGAGCGGGGCGTTCGCAGGAATGGCGACCAGCTACCTCATCGCGGGGATCGGCGAGAACAGCGTCGGCGCGCTGTTGCTCGTCGGCGCCGGCGGCTCGGTGTTCGGTGGCGCGCTCGGGATCGGCGTCACCACGTCGCCGCTCGCGGTCCTGCTCGGCGCGATCGTCGCCGGGCTCCTGACGATCGCGTTGGCCCTGGTGATCGACCGCTTCGTGTACAAGCCGATCCGCGACGAGAGCGGTATCGCCCTGCTGATCACGAGCATCGGGGTCGCGTTCGCGCTCCGGTACCTCATCCAGTTCGTCTTCGGTGCCGGCGTGCGCGGGACCACCGCTTCGGGCTCCGTTCCGCGCGTGAGCGTCCCGGCGATCGACGGGACGTTCCGCGTCAACGCTCACGACATCACCCTCATCATCGTCGCGGGCGGGCTGATGCTCGGCGTCCACCTGCTGTTACAGCGGACCAAGCTCGGAAAGGCGATGCGAGCGATGTCGGACAACGAGGACCTCGCGCGGATCACCGGAATCCCGACCGAGCGGGTCATTCGCACGACGTGGATCGTCGGCGCCGGGCTCACCGGCGTCGCGGGATACATGTTCGTGCTCTGGAAGGGGACGCTCGGCTTCAACGACGGCTGGCTCCTGCTGCTTCTGGTGTTCGCTGCCGTGATCCTCGGCGGCATCGGCTCGATCTACGGGGCGATCGGCGGCGGGATCGTCATCGGCTTGACCGCGTCGATGTCCGTGATCTGGATCCCGTCCGAGTTCGGCCGCGCGGCCGCGTTCCTGGTGATGATCGTGATCCTACTGTTCAAGCCTGAAGGCATCTTCAGCGGGAGGACCACGGCATGAACGTCGACGACGTTCGCCGTCGGCTGGAAGACCTCGGCGACAGCGACGTCCCCCTCGTGCTGGTGGTTCTCGGCGCGATCTACGTGGCGTATATTCTCGCCGGGGTCGCGTTCGGATACGGCCTTCGGGGGCAGCTGAACTCGATCGCGAACCTCACCTTCTTCATCGGCGTGTTCGCCATGCTCGCGCTGGCGCTGAACCTCCAATGGGGGTACACCGGGCTCTTCAACATCGGGATCGTCGGCTTCATGGGTATCGGTGTGTACGTCACCGCGCTCGTCTCGAAGCCGCCGGTCGCGGAGGGGGGCGCGGCACAGGTCGGCGGGTTCGGCTTCCCGCTCATCGTCGGCGTCGTCGCCGGCGTCTCCGTGACCGCGCTGATCGGGTTCCTGATCGCGTTGCCCGCGCTCAGGCTCCGCGCGGACTACCTCGCGATCGTCACGGTGGCGTTCTCGGAGATCGTCCGGTTCACGATGATGTCCCGGACGTTTCAGGAGTTCACCGTGCCGGACACGATCAGCTTCTCCGTCCTCGGAACCGAGGTACTCACGCTCGACCCCACAGCCGACACCGTCGGGCTCGGGGGCGGCGGCGGGCTCATCCTGAACTACACGGACCCCCTCGAGGCGCTGTTGCGGGCCCTGTTCCTCTGGGAGCCGTACCTCGGTTTCGTCGGGATCGTGGAGGGGACCATCATCCCGGGCAATCCGAAGCCCGTGCTCGACGGGCTCCTCTACGGGGCCGTCCTCCTCATCGGCGTGGGGCTGTTCTACCTGCTCCTCATGCGGACCGCCAACTCTCCGTTCGGGCGCGTGCTGAAGGCGATCCGCGAGGACGAAGACGTCGCGAACGCCCTCGGGAAAGACACCGTCCGGTTCAAGCTGATCGCGTTCGTGCTGGGGTCCGCGTTGATGGGGCTCGCCGGCATTCTCTGGTACTCCGGACGCGGGAGCATCACGCCGCCATCGTTCCGCCCGAACATCACGTTCTACGTCTGGATCGCGCTGATAATCGGGGGAGCGGGCTCGAACACCGGGAGCGTCCTCGGCGGCGCGATCTTCGCCGGCCTGTTGTACGAGGGACCGCGGTACTTCAAGAACCTCGTGCAGGCCGCCTTCGAGCTGGGCGACGCGCCGCGGAACTTCGGCGAGGCGGTCGCACCGTTCGCCTCGCTCGATCCCGTGCCGTTCGTGCTGTACACGCTCGACAGCGTCAGCCAACTGCGGCTGGTGATCATGGGCGTGGTGCTGATCTGGCTGATGCACAACCGGCCGGAGGGGCTGCTCGGCCACCGCAAGGAGACGGCTGCGAGCGTCGACCTCGCGCGGCCCGGAAGCGGCGGGGCGAGCGGGAACCCGGCCGCCGCCGACGGAGGTGAGGAGCGATGAGCGAGGCCGACGACTCCGCCGCCGGGTCGACGCCCGTCGGGGAAGCGGCGACCGACGGAGAGTCCGAACCCGACCTGACGGAACTGGTCGAGGACGACCCGGTGACCGGCGACGACGCCGGCCGGTACGCGCCCCTCGAAGTCGAGGGGCTCCGTAAGGAGTTCGGCGGGATCGTCGCCGTCGACGACGTCAGCTTCGACGTCGAGAAAGGATCGCTGACGGGGCTTATCGGTCCGAACGGCGCGGGGAAGTCGACGACGTTCAACCTCATCACCGGGATGCTCGAGCCCGACGAGGGGACGGTTCGGTTCAACGGCGAGGACGTCACCGGGTTCGAGCCCCACGAGATCGCGAACCAGGGGCTCGCGCGGACGTTCCAGATCGCCCGCGAGCTGGAGGAGATGACGGTCCTCGAGAACATGATGCTCGCGCCGAAGGGACAGGTCGGCGAGTCGCTGTGGCGGTCGGTGATGCCGATCACCCGCGAGGCGGTGCGCGAACAGGAGACCGAACAGCTCGACCGCGTCTGGGAGGTGATCGACTTCTTCGAGATCGCCCACCTCGCCGACGAGTACGCCGGGAACCTCTCGGGCGGGCAGCGAAAGCTGCTGGAGATGGCCCGAGCGCTCCTGACCGACCCCGACGTGCTGTTGCTGGACGAGCCGTTCGCGGGTGTGAACCCGACGCTGGAAAAGCGGCTGCTCGGTCACATCCACGAGCTGCGCGAGCGGGGGTACACCTTCCTCATCGTGGAACACGACATGGACCTCATCATGAACAACTGCGAGCGGGTCATCGTCATGCACCAGGGCCGGATCCTGGAGGACGGAACGCCGGCGGAGATCAAAGAGAGCGAGGAGGTCATCGAGGCGTACCTCGGGGGTGAGGTATGAGCCTGCTCGAGGTCCGCGACCTCGACGCCGGCTACGGCGACCTCCAGATCCTCACCGACGTCGACCTCGACGTCGACGACGAGGAGTACGTCACCATCGTCGGTCCGAACGGGGCCGGCAAATCGACCGTGATGAAGTCGGTGTTCGGACTGACGACGCACATGGGTGGGACGGTGACGTTCGACGGCGAGGACATCAGCGGGACGAAGCCCGAGGACGTCATTCACAAGGGGTTAGGGTACGTCCCGCAGAGCGAGAACGTCTTCGCGGAGCTGGACGTCGAAGAGAACCTCGAGATGGGAGCGTACATCCTCGAGGAGGTCCCACAGGACGCGCTCCGAACGGTGTACGACCGGTTCCCGATCCTCGAGGAGCGGAAACACCAGCGAGCGGGGACGCTGAGCGGCGGCCAACGACAGATGCTCGCGATGGGGCGGGCGCTGATGCTCGACCCGGAACTCCTCCTGCTCGACGAGCCCAGCGCCGGGCTCGCTCCCGACCTCGTCGACGAGATGTTCGACAAGGTCGACGAGATCAACGAGTCGGGAACGGCCGTCCTGATGGTCGAGCAGAACGCGAAGGAGGCGCTCAGACGCTGTGATCGCGGGTACGTGCTCGCGAACGGACAGAACCGGTTCGAGGACGAGGGGACCGCGTTGTTGAACGACGAAGAGGTCCGCCGGGAGTTCCTCGGCGGGTAGGCGCCGCGGTCTCACTCCGTCCGTTTTTGCGGGGGAGAACGACCCGGAGGCAAAGCGTCGCTCGCGGAGGTCCGGTCACCGGCCGCCTCGCTCCTCGATCGCGTCACGCGAAACAACGAGAGCGCTGAGTAGACCCCGGATCGACGCGTTCGTCGCCGGTGGTCAGTCCCCGCTCGAAAGAGCCTGATCGATCACGTTGGAGTACGACGACTCGCCGATGTTGAAGCTTATCTGGTCGTACACCTCGCCGTCGAACTCCTCCTCGAACACCTCGGCGAACCGCTCGGAGAGCTGCTGGCCGTAGTCGTTGTTCACGTACAGCGTCGCGGCGGTCTCGGCGCCGAGCCGCTCGGAGGCCACCTGCGCCATGACCCGGCCCTGGAGCTGGTCGCTCGGCGCGGTGCGGAAGATGTAGTCGTCGTCGTCCAGGTTCGTCACGGACAGCGCCGTGCTGGACGGCGAGCACCCGACGACCTCGTTGTCGATCAACACCTCCTCAGACACCGGGACGTTCACGCCGGACGAGGCGGTCCCGCACACGGCCGGAACCCCCGCGTTGACCAGCGACTCGGCGCCGCTGACCCCCTGGTCGGGCGAGGTGTTCGTGTCCTCGAACCTGGCGTTCACCTCCAGATCGATGTCGGAGTCGTTGATCTGCTGGGCCGGGAGCTCCGCGGCGCGGATCATCGGCTGGCCCGTCGACGCGAGGTCGCCGGTCTCCGGAAGCAGGATCCCGAGGCTCACCTCGCGGCCGAGACCGCCGGGCGACTCGTCCGCGGAGGGGCCCGAGCCGTCGGGGTCCGAGCCCTCGAAGGTCTCCGTCTCCTGGACGTCGACGGAGTCGGCGTCCTGGCCGGCGAACTCCCAGATGGAGTACGCCGCCGACGCCGGGTCACCGTTCTCGTCGAAGTTGACGGCGCTCGACGCCCCCTGGTAGTTGATGTTCTCGCCGTCCGCGACCGCCTCAACCGCGTCGAGGAACTCCCCGGGACCGTACTCGGTGCCGTCGGGGTTCGCGATGCGACGGAGCTGGTCGCGGACCGCGGTGCCGTCGTTCTCGCCGCCCGCGACGTTCGCCAGGATCAGCGCGGCCGCGGAGTCGTACGACTGCGAGGTGAACACGCCCGGCGACTCGTCGTACTCGTCCCGATACAGCTCCTCGAACGCCTCCTGGTTCGGACCGCCCGCGGCGGGCGCGGTCCCGGTGACGTTGCTCATTTCGTTGCCGACCTGCCCCGGGAGCGATGGGTCCTGAAGCCCGTCCGGAATGAGGATGTCCTCTTCGCCGTCCGAAGCGCTGTAGTAGTCGCGGAACAGCTGTATCCCGCTCTCCGGGTATCCGATGACGGTTATCAGGTCCGGGCTACCGCCGCCCGATCCGCCGTCGCCGCCGTCGTCGCCATCGCCGCCGTCGTCGTCGCCATCGCCGCCGTCGTCGTCGCCATCGCCGCCGTCTCCCTCGTCACCGGTGTCCGCCGAACACCCGGCGAGTCCGATCGCGCCCGTGACGCCGACAGCCTTCAACACGTCACGCCGTCTCTTGTGGTATGACATACCCACCCATATAGAGTCCACTTTGATAAGTATATCCCTGTCAACTCCCCCACAAGTACTGTCACTGACACACATATTAGGTATATTACGGTCGCCGGAGACAGGGTCGATTTCCGGCCGTTCGTACCGCTTTTCCGACACGACTTCGACGACGGTCTCAGACCGTCGCCCGCGACTCGGAAACCCGGACGTCGGCGTCGCTGGGTGAGGGATCGGTCAGCGGGAAGCGACCGCCCGTTTCGGGCGTCTGAGTCGGGCCCTCCGGGTCAGTCTCCGCCCGCGGCTCGCGCGTGTCGACGGGCGTCCTCCGGGGAGCGGCCCTCGCGGAGCAGCGCCTCGACGAACAGCTCGCCGGCCTTGTACGACGAGCGGACCATCGGGCCCGACGCGCAGTAGAGGAAGTCGAACTCCTCTTCGGCGACCGCGCGCCACGTCTCGAATGCGTCCGGGTGGACGTACTCGAACACGTCGAGGTGTGAGCGCGAGGGCTGGAGGTACTGGCCGAAGGTGACGACGTCGACGCCGACCTCCCTGAGGTCGCCGAGAGTCCGGTACACCTCGTGGGCGTACTCGCCGACGCCGAGCATGAGGCTCGTCTTCGTGTGGACGTCCGACTCGCGGTCGACGCGGTCGAGCACCGCGAGCGACTGCTCGTAGTCGGCCCGGCGGTCCCGCACCGGCCACTGGAGGCGCTCGACCGTCTCGACGTTGTGGGCGATCACGTCCGGCCCCGCGTCGATGATCCGGTCGACCGCGTCGGGGTCCCCCTGGAAGTCGGGGATAAGCGTCTCGACGAGGGTCGCCGGGTCGCGCCGCTTGATCTCGCGGATCGTCTCGGCGAAGTGCGCGGAGCCGCCGTCCGCGAGGTCGTCGCGGTCGACGGACGTCAACACGACGTAGTCGAGCCCGATATCGGTCACCGCCTCGGCGACGTTCTCCGGCTCGTCGGGGTCGAGCGGCTCCATCCCGCCGGTCGCGACGTCACAGAAGTTGCAGCCGCGCGAGCAGCGGTCGCCGAGCAGCATGAACGTCGCCGTCCCGGCGCCGGACTCGGCGGCGTCCGCCGCCTCGTCGTTCGGGGGCGCGCTCGCGCCCCCCGACCAGCACTCGCCCAAGTTCGGACAGTTGGCCTCCTCGCAGACGGTGTGGAGGTCGCGCTCGCGCAGGCGCTCTTTGATCTCCGTGAACCGGGACCCGGACGGGGGACGCGACTTCAGCCAGTCCGGCTTCCGGCGGCCGCTGTGCATGCCCGACCCGAAGACGGCTGGATGCAAAAACGTGCGGATCGCGGGGGTTGGCCGTCGGACACTGGTAACCTATCATACACCAATAGCGTTTTATTATGCTGTTCCGATACGGAACTATTCGATGTTCGACGTCGATCGTGAGGCGATCACCGAAGGGCCCGTCGGTCGGGTGCTCATGCTGCTCGCGGCGCCGCTCGTCGCGCAGAACCTGGTGTACGTCGCCAACGCGCTGGTCGACACGTTCTGGCTCGGCCGCCTGAGCGAGGACGCGGTCGCCGCTGTCGGGCTCAGCCTCCCGATCCAGTCGCTGCTCGGCGCGACGGTCGTGGTCGCCGCCGTCGGGACGCAGATCCTCGTCGCACAGCGCGCGGGCGGCGAGGACGACGCCGACGCCCGCCGCGTCGCGGTCAACGGGGTCCTCGTCGCCGTCGCGGTCACCATCGCCGTCGCCGTTCCCGTCGTCGTCTATGCAGAGGAGCTGGTGCGGCTCCTCGGCGCAGACCCCGCGCTCGCCGGCACCACCGCGACGTACCTCGCGATTATCGTCGCCGTCCTTCCGGTGGGAGCGGTCAGCGACACCGTCGAGAACTGCTTCACCGCCTACGGTGACACGCGCGCCGTCCTCCACGTGAGCGTCGTGAGCGTCCTCGTCAACCTCGTCGCCGCGCCCATGCTGATCTTCGGCGCGGGGCCGGTCCCGGGGCTCGGCGTCGCGGGCGCGGCCCTCGGCACGGCCCTTGCGGGCGTCGTCGGGCTGGTTCACGTGCTCGCGTACGCCGCCGGGATCGGTCGAGACACGTTCCGACTCACCCGCGACGCGCTCGTCGTCGACGCCGGCGACCTCCGCGAAGTCGTCGCAGTGGGGCTCCCGCTGGGCGGACAGCGCGGGGTGAGCGAACTGGTTCGCGTGTTCGTCGTGGGGCTGGTCGCGATCGCCGGCGGCGCCGCCGGGGTCGCGGCGTACACGGTCGGCGCGCGCGTCGCCACCCTCGCGATCGTCCCCGCGCTTGGGATGCAGCAGGCGGCCCAGTCGATGATCGGCCAGAACCTCGGCGCCGACGCGCCGCGTCGCGCCCGGAGGACGACGACCGTGGGCACGGGGATGGTCGTCGTCGCGTTCCTCGGACTCGGGGTCGTCCAGTTCCTGTTCGCCGGCGGAATCGCCGACCTGTTCGCGCCGGACCTCACGACGTCAGGGCGGTCGCTCGCGGTGCGGTACCTTCGGATACTCGCCGTCTCCTACTGGGCGCTCGGAGGGACGTACACCCTGCTGGCCGGGTTCAACGGGGCCGCTCGCACCCGAACCTCCTTCGTCGCGGACCTGGTCAAGTACTGGGTGATCCGCTTTCCGCTCGCCGTCGCCGCGGTGCCCGCGACGACGACGTTCGGCGCGTTCGGCGTCGCGGTCGCGCCCGGGCTCGGGTGGGGCGTCGAGGCGGTGTTCTGGGCCGTCGCCGTCTCGAACGTCGCCGGATTCCTCGGGCTCGCTGTGTACTTCGCGTACACGGCGCGGCGAGGCATGTTCGCCAACGCCGCGGAACGCGCGACCGGCGTCGGGACCGGGAACGCCGCCGACTCCGGCGACGACTGAGGACGACCCGGACTCGGTCGCGCCGTCACCGCAGGTCGGCGGCCTCGACGACGGCGGCGAACTCGCCGGCGAGGTGCGCGAGCGCGACGCGATGAGAGGTCTCCGGGTCGATCCGTTTCCCGTCGCATCCCTCCCGGGCGTGGGTCGCGGTCGCGTCGGCGACGACGTACACCTCGTAGCCGCGGTTCTCGGCCGCTCGGACCGTCGTCGAGACGCAGTGGTCGGTGGTGAGTCCGCAGACGACGAGCGTCTCGCGCCCCGACGCACGGAGCCACTCGTCGAGCCCGGTGTCGAGGAACGCGCCGTTGACGGACTTCTCGAAGGTCGCCTCGCCGTCGACGGGGGCCGTCTCGGGCTTCCATCCGAATCCGGGCCCGTCGGGTCGGAGCGGGGAATCCGGCTCGGTCGACGCGTGCCGGACGTGTGCGACGGGTCGGTCGGTCTCGCGCCACCGCGAGCACAGCGCGCCCGCGACCGATTCCGCGTCGGGGTTGTTGCGCTCGCCCCACACCGGCTCGTCGAAGCCGACCTGGAAGTCGATCAGGAGGAGAACCGCGTCGTCGGGAAGCGCGACCCCGGCACCCCCCATCCGATTCGCGTCGGTGTCCGCCGCGGGCGGTCGCTCAGTCATCGCCGAACCCCGAGGCGGCGGTCGACGGCGCGTCGCCCGACGTGGGGCGCTCCGTGAACCGCCGCCACGCGCCCGGCTCCAGCAGCGCCTCGGGCGCCTTCGGATGCTCGCGGCTCGGTCGCAGGGGACAGGCGTCGGGGCTCGCGTCGCCGTCCTCTCGGAACAGGTACTGCGTCCACTCGCGGTCGCCCTCGACGCCCCAGTCGCCCAGGTCGGCGTGGGGACAGACCCCGTCGTACTCGCCCAGCCGGTCGCGGATGACCTCGCGGGCCCGCTCGCCGGCCTCGGTGTCGGCGGTGAGCCCGTCGAAGACGGCCCGCGGCTGGAAGGTCACCTCCAGCCCGACCGGCGAGTATCTGCTCGCGCGCTCGTCGTAGAACGGCGCCCGAGAGGTCGGAAACAGCGGCTCGCCGCCGAAACAGAACTCCCAGCGCGGCGTGTCCGGGTCGGTCGGGATCTCCTCCGGCCACGGCTCCGGGTCGTGGACGTGGAGGAACTCCAGGACGTGCCACAGTCGCTCGTGGTAGTGCGCCTCGCCCGGATCGCCCGCGAGCGGCCGGAAGAACACCGCCAACGGGGCGCGGTCGGCGTGGTCCTCGTAGCCGTCGAGGTACTCCACGAGCACGTCACGAAGCCGGAGGAGCGCGGCGGGATCGGTCGTCGACTCGCAGGCGGCGTACAGCAGGTCGCCCTCGCGCTCGACGTCGATCCCGAAGTAACAGGGGAAGGGCGCGCCGTCGCGTTCGCCGAGCATCGACTCTCGGAAGGTCCGGTAGTGCTCGCGCAGCCAGCCGGGGGCGTCGTCGAGCCGATCGTGGAGCGTCTCCTGGTCCAACAGTACACCCTCGGTCCCGGGCTCGTTCATGCGTCTTATGGGCGTGTGGCAGTCTTGTGGCTTTCGACCGGATCGGCGGAGCGAGAACGAGTCAGTATTCGTCCCCGTCGTCGCCGGACGGTTTTCCTCGGAGGAACGGTGGAAGTTCGTCCAGATGAGAGCTGAGGAGCTCGAGAAGCGGTTCGATCTCTTCCCACCGAGGGCCGGTCCGTATCGTCTTCTCGGCTCTGTACCACTCGATGTATCCGCACTCTTCGAGCTTTGGCAGATGAGTGTGATACAGGATCAGGTGTCTGCACTCGGTTCCGTTCTGGGTGACGTCGGTGTAGTCGATAGCCCCTCGCTCCCCAGAATTCACTTCCTCGTACAGTTCGAACAGCACTCGACGCCGGCAGGCGTGAGACAGCACTTGCAGTGCACGGTCGGTCTCGTCCGCGTCGGATCTGTACCCACGCATAATGTGTATATTATCTAACTAGTACAAATACTCTTTCCAAGCGGGAGACCAGTGAGTCCACCCAGTCGCACGACAGACTAAGAGAAGGCGAGGACCAACTCACCGTCGGCTGTGTCGACGACGTTCTCTCCCTCCCGCACGCGGTCGCTGAACGCGGAGTCGGTAGGTCGGCAGGCGACGTCGGTACGTGAGTCCCGGTTTCTCTGATTCCTGCCGCTCGCGACGTGCTCGCAGCAGGAATGCGGGGGAAGGGATTCGAACCACGGTCGCTCTCGTTCGCTCGCGCCGCTCGCTCACCTTCCGCTCCCTGCTTCGAACTCTTCCGGTCCGACTGCTGCCGCGCGCGAAGTGCTCGCGACAGCATGCGGGGGAAGGGATTCGAACCACAGTCGGACGTGCTCGCTTCGCTGCGCGCGACCTCCTTGATTCAAATCCCTGTTGTCTGATTCCTGCTGCTCGCGAAGTGCTCGCAGCAGGAATGCGGGGGAAGGGATTCGAACCCTCGAACCTCTACAGGAGCGGATCTTAAGTCCGCCGCTTTTGGCCAGGCTCAGCCACCCCCGCGCGGATT
>NZ_JAXRUU010000078.1:0-11824 GCF_034497445.1 Halorubrum sp. AD140 | reverse complement strand
CCGACGAGTGCCCCGTCTACGAGCTGTACGCCTACCTGCTCGCGGGCGACGACGACGAGCTCACCAAGACCGTCTACTCCGAGTGCGTGAACGGCGAGCGCCTCTGTGGCGGCTGCAAAGAGCAGGCCGCCGAACTGATGCGGGAGTTCCTCGAAGACCACCAGGAGAAGCGCGCGGAGGCCGAGGAACTCCTCGACGACCTCGACATCGACCTCGACTCCGACCGCCGCGGGACCGGCGGCGAGCACTAAAACCGACCGTCAACTCCGACCGTTCTATTGATGGACCGCGGCGGCGCGGGCCTGCGAGGCCGCAGTGCGGCCGAGCAGCACGCGCGAGGGAGTCGGGGCGGCGCGGTCGCGCCGCCCCGACGAGGCTGGGGAGGCGTGAGGTGCGGGGCGGGACTCGAAGGGCAGCCGCGAGGCGGGCGCATCAATCAGCAGTTTATACGAAGATACGTACAGGCGAGCGGCTGGGGGCTTCGGGGGAGTCCGCGCCGACCGACCGTGTACATACGACACACCCGACTGCGTCCGGGCGCGCTAGCGAGGAGACCGCTCGGAGCCACGCTTCTGATCGGCGCTCGGCTACAGCTCTCGTTTGATGTAGGCCCCGAGGACCCCGCCGACCGCGCTGAGCGCCATCGTGTAGGCGAACGCGAGCGCGATGATCCCGAGGATCAGCACGGCGCTCCCGAGCACGACGCCCGCGTCCGGAGCGACCGGGACGACGAACAGGATCAGCACCAGTATTCCGAGAACGGGGATCGACGCTATCGCACCCGAGATCGCGCCGACTCGGAGGCCGTCGCTCGTCTCGCCGCCTTCGAGGTAGCCCGCCAACGCGCCGCCGAGCACGGGCCCAATGCCCGTAAAGGAGAGCACGAACGTCGCGACTGCACCGATGAACGCGTTGAGGAGGGTGTTGTCGGTGTTCATGGCTCTCCGATCGACAGCGGAGCGTATAGTTATGCGGGACGGAGCGTCCACGCGCTTCCTGGCTTCGCCGCCGTACGTCGACGCGCTCCGAGCCGATAGTTTATGGGGCGGGCGGTGCCTGTCACGTGTATGACCGAGCAGGAGACGATCCACGTCGCGGACGTCAGCGAGGGGATCGGGGGCGACGCGACGGCGGAACCGGGTACGCCGGTGGAGCTCCCGGTCGTCGACGTGCTCACCGGTCGCTCATTTATCACGGGAAAGAGCGGCTCCGGGAAGAGCAACACCGCGAGCGTCGTCATCGAGAACCTCCTCGACAACGGGTTCCCCGTGATGATCGTGGACACCGACGGCGAGTATTACGGGCTGAAAGAGGAGTACGAGATCCTCCACGCCGGCGCCGACGAGGAGTGCGACATCGTCGTCTCCCCGGAGCACGCCGAGAAGCTCGCGACCCTCGCGCTGGAACAGAACGTCCCGATCATCCTCGACGTCTCCGGCTACCTGGAGGAAGAGACCGCCAACGAGCTCCTCCTGGAGGTCGTCAAGCAGTTGTTCGCGAAGGAGAAGCGGATGAAGAAGCCCTTCCTCCTCGTCGTCGAGGAGTGTCACGAGTACATCCCCGAGGGCGGCGGGATGGACGAGACGGGAAAGATGCTGATCAAGGTCGGCAAGCGCGGGCGGAAACACGGCCTCGGCATCGTCGGGATCAGCCAGCGCCCCGCCGACGTCAAGAAGGACTTCATCACCCAGTGCGACTGGCTCTGCTGGCACCGGCTCACCTGGGACAACGACACGAAGGTCGTGGGGCGGATCCTCGGCTCGAAGTACGCGAGCGCGGTCGAGGACTTAGGCGACGGCGAGGCGTTCCTGATGACGGACTGGGACGAGTCGATCCGCCGGATCCAGTTCCACCGCAAGCAGACGTTCGACGCGGGCGCGACCCCCGGGCTCGACGACTTCGAGCGCCCGGAGCTCAAGTCGGTCTCCAGCGACCTCGTCGGCGAGCTCCAGTCCATCTCCGACGAGAAGGCCCGTCACGAGTCCGAGCTCGCCGACCTCAGGCAGACGCTCGACGAGCGGAACCAGCGGATCGCCCAGCTCGAACGCGAGCTGGCGGACGCGCGGGACCTGAGCAACATGGCCGACCAGTTCGCGCAGGCGCTGCTCGGGAAGGCCGAGGCTCCCTACCGGAGCGGCGCCGGTCCGTCGGCGGGCAGCGCGGAGAACGGCGACCAGTCCGTGCTCAAGTCGTACGACGAGGCCGTCGCCGCGACGAGGGAGGACGGCGACTCGCGGGACTCCGACGACGATGGGTCGGCGGACGGAGATGCGAACGAGACCGACGAAAACGCGAACGAGGACGCCGACCCGCCGATCGACGACGTCGACCCCGTGACCCGCGCCGACGTCGCCGAGAGCGCGCTCCGCTTCGACGACGCCGTCGAGCTCGGCACCCGCGAGGCGGTCATCGAGGAACTCCGCGATCGGATCGAGGCGCTGCCGGAGCTCTCGCGCGGGATGCTCCGCCACTACCGCCGCGAGGGCGTCAGCGATCCCGTGGCCGCCCACATCGACGCCGGCGGCGACGGCGACTCGGGACACGCGTACAGTCGACACCGACCGATACGGCGGGCGGGACTGATCCGGCACGCCGGCCGCGGGCACTACGCGTACGCCGTCCCCGATCTGATCCGCGAGGCGTACGCCGACCGGCTCGACGAGGAGAGCGTCCGCGAGATCGTCCGGGCCGTCGAGACCGCCTTCGTCCCGCCGGCCGAGCGGAGCTACCCGCCGGACGCCGAGCCGACGGAGGTCGATCCGGCGCGGGACCCGGCGACCGACGCGGAGGGCGACTCGGCAACCGTCGACGAGTCCCCCGACGCCGGCCTCGCAGACGTCGGCGGCGACGCGGGCGACGGTTCCGACGACGCGGGCCCGACGGACGCCGACGACCGCTCGGGCGGGAGCGAGCTGAGCGACGCCGCGCAACGTCTCGCAGAGCGGGGTCGCACCGGGGACCAGTGACCGTTCAGTACGGGACCGAGAGGTACTCGCTCGGCACCGCGTTCCGCGCGGTCACCTGCGGGTCGACCACCTGACTGATCTCGAGGCCGCCGACGAGACTGGAGAAGAGGTACGCCTCCGTCCGAGAGAAGCCGTGCTCGTGCGCCAGCAGTCGCACGACGTCGCGGTTCGCGAGCTCCACCGCTCTCTCCATCGTCTCGGCGCTCGCGACCGTCTTGACCGCGTCGCCGGTGTCGACGAGCGGTCGGTCGAGGGGCACGTCCGGATCTTCGATCACCGAGAGCGTCACGTCGATTTCGGTGCCGATCTCGGCGCCGGTCCCGCACATCTCTCCGTCGGCCATCGCGGCCTTCGAGTCGCCCATCGCGAGCATCGCGCCCTCCTGAAACACGGGGAAGTAGGCGGTCGTCCCGGCAGTCATGTCGGTCGTGTCGAGGTTGCCGCCGTGGTCGTCCGGCGTGAGCGTCGATATCGTCTCCCCGGCGGTAGCGACGCCGATCGTCCCTATCACGGGGTCTATCGGGACGTCGATCCCCTCGAAGTCGATCGACCCGTTCCCCTCCTTCTCGGTCTCTCCGTCTCGGTCGCTCTCGGCGTCGACCCTGGTGATCCGCGTCGCGGGGTGTTCGATGTCGGGATCGTCCCGCAGGAGCCCGAAGCCCGGTGCCGTGAGTACGCGACCGACCTCCTCGGTCACGCGCACGTCCTCTATCTCGACCGCGAGCACGTCCCCGGGACTCGCGCCTTCGACGGCGATCGGGCCGGTCGCGGCGTTGACCTCCTCCGGAATCGCGTCCAACAGATCGGCGTCGGCCTGAATCGCTCCGTTTAGGCTGTCGATCGTCTCGATCGTGAGCGACTCGCCGTCGGCCGCCTCGTGGATGGGCTCCATCTCCGGCGAGAACTCGTAGACGTGACCGTCGCGGTGGGAGACCAGCTCTCGTGACATTCGGGTGCGGATCTGGCTCGCGAGGTGAAAAGTCTCGCGGCGGGGGCGACGACGCGGACGTCCGACGGGGCGCCGCGCTCTGTCTCCTCACTTCCTCCCGGGGACCAACCGGGACAGGACGGAGCGCACCGCGGCGGCGGGTCGGGGCCGCTCCGTGTCGGAGCGGCGCTGCTCCGCGAGCTGTCGGTCCCGCTCGTCGAGGAGTCGCTCGTACCGCTCGACGACGCGCTGCAGGCGCTGTTCTTTCCGCTCGAGCTTCCGTTCGAGCCGTTGGACGTCGCGCCGGGAGGCGACTGTTCGCCTCGGAGAACCGCGTCTCTCTCCCGGAGGGCCGTGCCGGTCGCCCGGAGGGCCGCCCCGTTCTAATCCACCGGACTCCCGGTCCGCGCCGCTGTCCGGTGCGTCCGGTGTCGTTCGCGCCGCCCGTTGACCGGTCCAATCCCACTCATCCTGGGCGTTGAGGCGCTCTACGGGGAGGTCTGTGTTCATGTGTCGAGTTAACTAGTACCGTGGCTACGACCATAAACACCAGTCAGACAACTGGCATGCTCTCGTCTGCTACGTCGGCTCGGACCGATTCACTCGTCGGTCGCCGTGCTCGAGAGGATGAGGTCGGTCGTCTCGCCGGGAACGTCCCAGAGGGGATAATGCCCGCTACCCTCGAACCAGTGCAAGCGGGCGATGGGGAACCGCTCCAGTGCCCCCGTCGCCTGCCCGGGCAGGGTCACTCGGTCCTTTCGACCCCACCCGACCACGATCGGTTCTGCCGGATCGGTCGTTCCGCGCTGACTGGGACCGAACGCCAACCGACGAAGCTGTTCGTCGAACGACGGCGACTCGGCGAACGTCCGCATCCCCTCTCGCGCGACGTCGGCGGACAGGGTCCAGGGCCGTGCCGACAGTTGGACCAAGAGCAGCGTCCGACCGACGGGGAATGGCTCCGGACGGAGGATACAGTCCCAGCTGAACGAAGCGTGGTACACGTAGTGGTTGTCGTGGCCGCGTGTACAACGGACGCGCGTCGAATCTCTCGACCGTTCATCAAGTCTGACATTTCACACGGGGGCGTCGAGAACGGTCACCACCTCACTAATGCGAAGGTAGAAGCTCTGTCAAAGCGTTTCCCGCCTATCGACTCTCTCTTTGTTCGACCTCGTTCAGTTCAATAACTCACGTAACACGGTCTCGTGTACTTTACCGGTTTTCGAGCAACCCTTTTGCAGCAGTTGGGCGAAATGATCCAACTTGGATTGAATATTTAGGAGTATCACGTGATACGTGTCGATTGTAACTAGCAATTGGGAGCGCCTTTTCTTATCAATACCTCTGTAACCACTGTTCAAAATAGGGTGTCTATTTCGCGGGTGGATCGCATAGAAGGATGCCGTTCAGTCGGCACAGATCGAAGAGACTCCAGCTATCCTTCGACGGGTGTACACTCCTCCGAATAATCGCGTCTTACTGAGAAATAGTGCATTATAACTAACAACGACCGCACTTGTGGTCAATGTGCTATGCCACTATATATGGACGTTCACCGAGATGTGGACGCAAGCGTCGAAGACGTCGTAGAGGCTCACAAGAAAGACGTCGCGACTCAGGAGAAACACGGTGTGAAATATCTGAACTACTGGGTTGACGAGGACGAGGGTGCTGTCTTCTGTCTGTTTGAAGGCCCGAGCAAAGAAGCGGGTGAGAAAGTCCACAAAGAAGCCCACGGCCTCACCGCAGACGAGATCTTCGAAGTCGAACAAGGCGAGTGAGTACAAATCACAGGAATTACGGACTGTTCGAACAGGGCAAGTTCGGCTTTCACAGCGGATAGAGGTCATGGGCCCACTGGCTGGTCGCCGCAATCGCGGCAGTGGCCGGAGTAATTCTGTAATGTGGTCGAGGAAGATTCAAGTGCCACCGAAGAGAAAGGAAGGCCCTCATCCCAACGACGGTCGGATACGCGAGACCATTGAAATGAAAAAGGCCAGCCACAATCAAGGCGCATCTGATACGGAGTCAGAATTCGTTCGAACGAACGACATCGAGACGTACTACGTGCGCCGTGGTGACGGCCCACCCATCGTGTTCATCCACGGCATGACTATGAGCGCCACCCAGTGGGAACCCCAAATGGAAGCTCTCGACGGCGAATTCACAACCATCGCGTACGACGTACGGGGCCACGGACGCACCGGTGGTTCCGACCGCGATCCGTACAATATGTCGTTGTACGCGGCAGATCTTGATGCGCTTCTGACGGAGTTGAACGTTGAGAATCCGGTTCTGTGTGGACTCTCGATGGGGGGCTGTATCGCTCAGGTGTACGCTGCGACGTACCCCGAAAAGATAGCCGGCCTCGTAGTGTCCGATACGTTCACTGCGGCTCCACTTCCGTTAAAAGGACGGCTCATCTTCGCCAACCTGCGATTCTTCGGTCTGCTGGATCGTGTCGTGAGATACACCATCTTAAACCGTTTGCAGACGTGGGTTGGGCAACGTCTCGCTCCTGGGATTGCTGGTGACAGTGTGACCACGCAGCGGCTCATGGACGAGGCACCGACGATATCCCACGCAGAATTCGTTAAGATTGCCAACTCGGTGGCACAGTTTCCGGAGAGTGACTTCGATGCCTCGAAGATCACCGTCCCTGCTTTGGTGATGCACGGGGAAAACGTACCGCCAGTCCTTCAGGATATGCACAAAAAACTCGCCGCACAACTCACGAACGCGGACGTAGAGAATTCTGTGATACCGGATGCGGGTCACGCCTCGAACATCGACAACCCTACGTTCTTTTCCGCGGTGTTGCGCGAGTTTGTGGTTCAACAGGTGCTGAAATAAAATGACGCAGCACGAACAGTGATCAGCCGTGAGCGGATGGAGGGAGAGTAGCATTCTCAGGGTCTCATTGGCGGAATGAGTATGATTCTCACTGGGATTGCTCTGCTTAGCGTTCTGAGCGAAGCGGAATTCGACATCGTTGAGCCGTTCGGAGCGTTCGCAGTGGTACTGCTCTCCCTCGCGCTCCCGGCATTATACATCACTGAGCGCTCTTGGTTCGGTCGCCTCGCCAAGAGCGGATACGGCCTGATGAGTCTCGGATGGGTCGTTGCAACCGTCGGAATAGTTCTGACGAGCCTTACAATACCTCCCCTCTCTGAGACAGGATTCCTCCCGTTTCTGCTGGGACTTCTTCTGGCAATGCTCGGTGCATTACTGGCTCCTCATCACCGCGCTGCCTGTTGGTGTCCCTTTCGCAATCGCATTCACTACATACGCGATGGGCGAAGGTGCTGATCCATGGGCCGGTCCGATGATCCTCTACGGACTCGCGTGGGTAGTTTTCGGATACCTCTGGACTCGTCGGTAGCAGCCAGGACTCCGCTGAGTGAAACGTTCTGTTTGATTTCGTCGGTCGTGGTGGAGAACTCGAAAACCACTCGACGACAAAGTATAACGTCATTCATCGACCGCGAATTCAAAGAACAACTACAGTCAGAAGAATCTGCTCCTCAGCCAGCAATTCATGGCCTGAAAGACGCGTTTTTGGCTACCGAGACTCACGTTGTTCGACCTTGTTCAGTTCGATAACTGATGTAACACATTCTGCACAGATTGCCGCTTCTCGAAAAGCATCGAATGTAGAGATACAAATGTTTTCCTGTGACCATGTTTTAAGTTCATTCGAGGATATTTGGCCACATGATAATGACGATTCGGCTTGCATCTCCAGATGATGCCCACGATTGTAAGGAAATATACGAACCATACGTACGTGATACTGCTATCTCTTTCGAGATTTCTCCACCGGGTAGAGACGAGTTTCAAGAGCGCATTACGAGGAAGCTCGAATCTTATCCGTGGCTCGTCTGCGACCACGAGAACAGCGTAATCGGATTCGCATACGCCGGTAGTCACCGAGGGAGGGGCGCGTACCAGTGGAGCGTGGAGTCATCCGTCTACGTAAACGAAGAGTATCACCGAACCGGTGTCGCAAAAGGCCTCTACAGTTCGCTGTTCGAGACACTACGTTTGCAGGGTTTTTACAACGTCTATGCCGGCACGACGTTACCGAATCCACCGAGCGTTAGCTTCCATAGGGCGATGGGATTTGAGCCGGTGGGGGTCTACCGCAACGTCGGGTACAAGCAAGGGAAGTGGCATGACGTAAAGTGGTGGCACCTCCCGTTACAGCCACACACGGATGACCCTGACCCCCCGACACCTATCGGCGAACTTGAGGGTACTCCAGAATTGGATGATGCTGTTGCAGCGGGAGTTGTGGACATCTCCGTCTAGGAGCATGGAGTAGGCTTCGCCCCCCGAATCGTGCCATGTGCTACCTCGACTCACGTTGCTCAACTTTGTTCAGCTCGATCAGCAGCCGGAAGATCGCCTTCACGAGGTTGGCGTCGACGTCGAAGCGCTCGGCGTTCTCACCGGCTCGCTCCATCACGCGCTCCTCTTGGCCCTCGTCGGTCGTCGGGAGGTCGCGCTCCTCTTTCACGGCCGCCACGGTGTCGGCGACGTACGTCCGGCGGGCGATCAGTTCGACGATCTCTCGGTCGATGTCCTCGATCTCGCGTCGCAGTTCGTCGAGGCTCCGGTCCTCCGCGTTCGGTGTGTCACTCATGGGAAATCACGTGTCGGGGTCGGCGGCGTCTCACGGCTGATCACTCGACGCTCGCGCCGTCGTTTCTGGTCGTCGTCCGTCGCAGCGCGCCGGGGCGTTCGTCCCACGCGTCGGCGACGACGTCCAGGTCGGTCTCTGGGTCGGTCGGGTCAGCGACGGCGACGACGCTCGGGCCGGTGCCCGACAGCGACACCCCCGTCGCGTGCGACATCGCCTCTACCGCGGGGTCGGCGTCGAAGCCGAGGGCGGCCGAGAACGCGAGCCCGTTGACGGTCATCGCCTCGGCGTACCGTCCGTCCAGCGCGAGGTCCGCGACGAGGTCCGCCATCCGCGCAACAGCCTCGCAGCGGGCCACGTCCGCGTCCGCGCTGTAGGCGCGCTCGGGCGGGGTCCAGACGAGGACGTCCCAGTCGACGGTCTCGCGCGACCGCAGGTCGTCGCTCCCGTTGTCGGTGACGGTCACTCCGCCCAGCATCGAGGCGGTGGCGTCGTCGAACGCGCCCGTGACGGTGACGCCCGCCTCGCGGGCCGCCCGCACGCCGAGCCGGCAGGCCTCCAGACGGGTGACGTCGACCGCGGGGTCCGCGGCGTCGCCGGCGCGGTCGCCCTCGTCTCCCACCGTCAGCCCGAGCGCGTCACAGGTCGCGAGCACGGTGGCGTTGGCGGCCGCGCTGGAGCTCTTGAGCCCGGCGGCGAGCGGCACGTCGCTGTCGGTCCGGACGGTGCCGCCCTCGCCGTCTCCCCACCGGTCCGTCGCGAGAGAGACGCAGCGCTCTATCAGAGCGGTGTCGGCGTCGGGGACCTCGGCGATCGTTCCGCTCACGGCCTCGGCGGACGGGTCGAGTGCAACGCTCGCGCGCGTCTCGACGTCGATGCCGAACGCAGCGCCGGTGCCCGTCGCGAGCGCGTTCAACACGGTGCCGGCGCCGAGTGCGGCCGCCCGTCCCTCCATGCACTCACGGCTCGCGAGCGCGGACAAAGAGGTAGCGATCACGGCGAGACTCTCGGCTCGCGACTGGCGACGTGTCGCGGGCAACCGAGAGCTCCGACTCAGACCGGCTCCGCGCGCCGCACCGCGGCGTCGACCTCGTACCAGCCCGGGTCCGAACGGACGCTCGTCTCTCGGCTCGAGAACGCGATCGACACGTCGAACCGTCGGGTCCCGTCGTCGAACCGACTGTCGGACGGGAACCGCTCGGTGACGTAGCCGAAGCCGACCGCCTCTCGGTCGGACGAGCTCGGACGGCTCGCGTAGGCGTCGACGCGAAGTTCGACCGTCCCGTACGCGAACCGCCCGGCGTTCTCCACGGTGAGCCGCGCGTCGACGGTCGTCTCGCCCCCGTCGTCGGTCACGTCGAGCACGTCAGCGCTCGCGACGACGAGTCCGGAGCCGTCCGGTCCGACCTCGTCGGATACCGACCCGTCGTCGGACTGTTCGGCGGTCGACTCGTCCGTCTCTTCGCTCTCGCCTTCCGTCTCTTCGCTGTCGCTTTCCGTCTCTTCGCTCTCGCCTTCGCCCGCACTCTCGCGGTCGGCGTCGCCCGCGCTCTCGTCCGACTCTACGAGGCAGCCGGCGAGCAGGCCGGGGGCGGCCGCGGCCAGCAGCCGTCGACGGGAGAGTGACCGCCTCATGGGCGCCCCCTCGTCGCCGGACGACCTGTGCGTGGGGTTCGATCGCGCATCTGTCATCCCGTCACCTCGCCGAGCACGCCGGCCACCGCGCCGACGACGGCGGCGACGACCGCGGTCGCGAGCACCGGTCCGAGCGCGTCGGCGATTCCGTGCGCCTGCGTCGCGGCCTCGCCCTGCGACGCGACGACGAGGACGACGACGACGACCCCGTATATCAGCGCGCCGAGCCCGCCCCCGACGCCCGCGGTCGCGGCCGCCTCCCGCGGGTCGTACGCCCGCGACCCGACGAGCACGCCGAGGACGCCGGCGATGGGTGGCGTGACGACGAGCGCCGCCGCGGTGACGGCGAGGTACGACTGCGCGACGAACACCGGACCGAACCGCGCGGTCTCGCCGGTCGCGGCGGTCGCGAGCGCGGCCTCGGCCCACCCGGTCCCCACCGCGCCGACGAGCCCGACGCCGACGCCGACGACCGCGAACACCGCCGCCGTGAGACCGACTCCGTTCGCGTTCATCAGACCACCACCCACCCGTTCGTCAGCGCTCCCTGCCAGCCGGCGCGCTCCTCCCAGGCGTCTCCGGAGAACCCGGTCGCCAGCAGGAACTCGCCTGCCCGGACGACGTATCCGTACTGGACACCGGCGTGCTCGTCGAAGCCGTAGCGCTCGCCCTCGGCCTCGTCGTGGTAGAGTCGGTGCCAGCGAGCGGGACCGTCGTCGACCGACCCCTCCGCGTCGCCGGCGTCGTCGCCCTCGCTGTCGTCGTCGCTCGCGGTGCCCTCCGAGATGTCTGACCCCGAAGCGGTCGCGGTGGGATCGATAGGCGCGCGCCCCTCCGTCGACGCGTCGGCGAGGACGGCTTCCAGCCGGTCGCTCGCGACCCCGGCGTCCGGGTACCGCTGGACGTACAGCGGAGTCCCGTCGAGCTCGTGAGGCCACCCCTCGAACGTCTCGCTCGGACGACCGCCGGCGGACGGGCGGGTCGCGAACGCGACGAAGAGCTCGTCCACTCGGTCACCCGGCCTGGGAACCGGCCCCAGCCTTGCGCGGAGCTCCGCCCGGCGGTCCGAGTCGAACGCCTCCCCGTAGATCCGCGGAATTCGGGACCGGTCGTACCGGTCTTCGTCGTACGGCTCGTGTGCGAACGCCGCGAACTCGCGAGTCGGGAGGGCGAGCTCGACGAACGCCTCGTCCCGGAGCCGTCGCCGTCGGTCGTCGTTCTCGGGGAGTGGGTACAGCAGCCGGTCGAACAGCCGGTCGTGGATCGGCTCCCGCGAGAACGCCTCCTCGACGTAGGTCGCGGTTCCGAGGGGGCTGACCCCGTCGCGCATGCGGTCGACCTCCTCGAGAAACCGGTCGACGTCGCCGCGAGGCGCGACGGTCCGGAGCGTCTCGACGTGGCGCTCGGTCCGCGAGCGGATCCGGGCCTCCGGATGGAAATGAGGCTCCAGCGCGGTCGCGGCGCGGTCGGCGGCGGCGCGCCCGGCTTCCTCCAGCCGGTCGGCCATCTCGACGCTGACTTCGCCGTCCGCGTCGGCCGTCTCGCGGACGGCGTCGATCTTGGCGACCAGATCCGCTATCGCGTCGCGGTACGTCGCGACCGCCGTCGCGTACTCGGTCGCGAACCAGACCGCGTCGTCGACGACGTCTC
>NZ_JAXRUU010000077.1:0-11837 GCF_034497445.1 Halorubrum sp. AD140 | reverse complement strand
CCTCCAGTCCGTCGACCAGCTTCCCGCTCGCGACCTCGACGAGCCCCGTGATCAGGAACCAGAGCGCGAGCATCGTCAACACGAGGTGCCCGCGACCGGTCCCGGTGAGCGACTCAAACGTGTACAGCGTCCCCGCCATGTGGCCGCCGGACGCGAGGAAGGCGAGGGCCGCGACGCGGGTGATCCACCGGAGTCGACCGACGATCGTCCCGAGGGCGTCCGCGTCGACCTCGCCGCGGAGCGCCGGCGGGAGCACGGCGAGGGTGACGAACAACACGCTGCCGGTCCAGAGGATCGCGAAGCCGACGTGGATCGACCACACGACCGAGTTGACGATGGCCATGTCCGTCAGAGGGACCGACGCCACTTATAAACCGGCGAGACCGATTCGACAGACGGCGACGACCGAGTCGCGAGAACGGCCGACGGCGAGGGCTTTTAAATATCCCACGGGCGTATGTCACGTCGATGGCTCTACTGCAGAAGATCAAAGAGAAACTCGGGTTCGGGACCGGTCGGGCCGAACGCGACGAAACGGAGACGGAAGTGACCGTCGAGAGCGATCCGGCGGCCGAGACCGGTGACGAAGCCGAGCAGGGTGAGGGAGTCGAGAGCGGAGGCGAACCCGCCGAGGAGGACGACACAGAGCCCGTCGCGGCCGGAACCGAGGCGGCGGCCTCCACGGAATCGCTCGTGGACGACGGCGAGGAGGGGGAAGCCGACGCGATCGACGACGAACAGGACGAAACCTACGCCGACGCGATCGACGACGAAGGAGACGGAACCGACGTCGACGACGAAGGAGACGAGACCGACGTCGACGACGAAGGAGACGAGACCGACGTCGACGACGAAGGGGACGAAACCTACGCCGAAGCGATCGACGACAACGACGAAGCGGGCGAACTCGACGTCGAGTCGGCTGCTGACGACGCGACCGCCGCGGAGCCGGCCGAGGCCGCGGGCGGCGAGGGTGACGCGGTCGCGGTCGACGACGACGACGTCGGTACCGACGTCGAGAACCTCAAGGGCATCGGGCCGGCCTACGCGGAGCGGCTCGCCGAGATCGGCATCGAGACGGTCGAGGACCTCGCGGCGGCCGACCCCGCCGACGTCGCCGAGGGGGCCAGCGTGGGCGAGAGCCGCGCCGCGACGTGGATCGAGCGGGCGAGCGAGTTCTGAGCCGCGGTCGCAGGCGGGCGAGTTCCGGGGCGGTGGCCGGAACGAGCCGCGTGAGATGGACCACAACTGTTTCGTCGCCTCCGCCGAACCGAGTCACATGCATCGATCGGCACACACCGACCGGAGCCGCTTCCGCGCGGTCGCCGCCTCGGCGCCCGCGGGAGCCCGCGTTCCGGTCGAGCGCCGAGTCGCCGTCGACGACCCCTTCGCGGCCTACCGCCGCGCTCGCGACGGGCCGGGGGGGTTCTTCTACGAGACCACCGGCGGACAGCCTGGGTGGGGGTACTTCGGCGTCGACCCGGTCGAGCGGCTGGCCGTCTCGGGGGAGGCGGTCGTCGCTGGGGGGATCGAGGACGACGTCCGCGACGGCCCTGACGAGGAGGGGTCGGACGCCGCCGTCTCGAGCCCGACCGGCGACTACCGCCGTCCGAGCCCGACGCTCGCGGCGCTTCAAGGGCTTCTCGACGGTGAGGCCCTCGCGCGCGGCGACTGCGAGGTGCCGTTCCCCTGCGGCGCGTTTGGCTGGCTCTCCTACGACGTCGCCCGCGAGCTGGAGTCGTTCCCGCCGTCGGCTCCCGAGGGCCCCGGCGCCGTCGACGACCGCGGGCTCCCGCGGCTTCAGGTCGGCGTCTTCGACCGGGTCGCGGCGTGGGAGTGTCCGGTCTCCGGCGACGCGACCGGCGGGGAGCCGGGAGCCGCCGAGGACGCCACCGTCGTCCTCCGGGTGACCGCCTGTCCGCACGTTCCGGAGGGGCTCGACGACCCGGTCGCCGACCGCGACGCGCTCGACGCGCTGTTCGACGCGGGCGCGGCGCGCGCCGCCGAGCTCGTCGACCGGATCGAGACGGGCGAGCCGGGCGTCGGCCCCGCGCCCGATCCGGACGCGTCGACGGCGACGTTCGAGAGCGACGTCGGCCGCGAGGGGTACGCCGAGGCGGTCCGCCGGGTGAAGGAGTACGTCCGCGACGGCGACACGTTTCAGGCCAACGTCTCCCAGCGCCTGCGGGCGCCCGCCGCGGTCCACCCGGTCGAGGCGTACGACGCGCTCCGGGCGGTGAACCCCGCGCCGTACTCGGGACTGATCGAGTTCTCTCGGGGGGCAGGTGCCGGCGGGAGCGGGGACGGCGCCGGCGGGAGCGGGGACGGCGCCGGCGGCGCCCCGTCCGGCGTCGACCTCGTGAGCGCGAGTCCGGAGCTGCTGCTCGAACGCGTCCCGACAGACGACACCGACCGCGGCGCCCGCCTCGTGACGGAGCCGATCGCCGGGACGCGGCCGCGCGGGGCGACGCCCGCCGACGACGCCGCGCTGGAGGCGGAGCTGACCGGGGACGCGAAGGAGCGCGCGGAGCACGCGATGCTCGTCGACCTGGAGCGCAACGACCTGGGGAAGGTCTCCCGGTTCGGCACGGTGGACGTCGCGGAGTACCGCCGCGTGGATCGGTACAGCGAGGTGATGCACCTCGTGAGCCTCGTCGAGGGGGAGGCGCGCCCCGACGTTGGCGTCGCCGACGCGGTCGCGGCGTGTTTCCCCGGCGGGACCATCACGGGCGCCCCCAAGCCGCGGACGATGGAGATCATCGACGAGCTAGAGGAGACGCGCCGGGGGCCGTACACGGGCTCGATGCTCGCGGCGGGGTTCGACGGCCGCGCGACCCTGAACATCGTCATCCGGACGCTGGTCCGCCGCGCCGCGGAGTACCACCTGCGCGTCGGCGCGGGAATCGTCCACGACTCCGAACCCGACGCGGAGTACGAGGAGACGCTCGCGAAGGCGCGGGCGCTGGTGACTGCGACGGACGACGCGCTCGCCGCCGGCGGGATGGCCGTGAACGGGGGCGAGGCCGCGAGCGGAAGCGGAGACGTGAACGGTAGCGAGACCCCGGAAGACGCCGAGGGGCCGGAGGCGAGCGATGGCTGACCTGTCGCCCACCGAGGCCGGCTGGCGGCCGGGCGTCGGCGACTCCGACGTCCGGGTGCTGGTCGTCGACAACTACGACTCGTTCGCGTACAACCTCGTCCAGTACGTGGGCGAGGTCGCCGGCGCGGTCGCAGTCAGGCGGAACGACGCGGTCGACCTTGAGGGGATTCGCGCGCTCGACCCCGACGGCGTCGTCGTCTCGCCGGGGCCGGGAACCCCCGCCGAGGCGGGCGTCTCGACCGCCGTCTTCGACCTCGAGCGGCCCGTGTTCGGCGTCTGTCTCGGTCACCAGGCGCTGTGTGCGAACCGCGGGAGCCGAGTGGGTCACGCGCCGGAGGTCGTCCACGGGAAGCCCTCGACGGTCACCCACGACGGGTCGGGCGTGTTCACCGGGCTTCCGGACCGACTCCGCGTCGGGCGGTACCACTCGCTGTGCGTCGAGCGCGACGACCTCCCCGAGGAGCTCGTCGAGACGGCTCGCACCGAGGACGAACGGGAGGTCGTGATGGGCGTGCGTCACCGCGACCGCCCTCACGTCGGCGTGCAGTTCCACCCCGAGAGCATCCTCACGCCGCGGGGGAAGGCGATGGTGGCGAACTTCGTGGAGGCGTGCGAGGATGCGTGAGGATTCGCGGGAACGGCTCCGCTACCACGTCGACGGCGAGCTCGTCCCCGCGAGCGAGGCGACCGTCTCGGTCGAGGACCGCGGGTTCGCCTACGGCGACGCCGCCTTCGAGACGATGCGGGCCTACGGCGGCGACGTCTTCCGCTGGGAGGACCACGCGGCGCGGCTCGCCGACACCTGCGAGACGCTCGGACTCGACCACGGCCTCGCGGACGCCGACCTGAAAGCCCGGATCGACGAGACGCTCGCCGCGAACGACCTCGCGGACGCCTACGTGAAGCTCTCCGTTACCCGCGGGGTCCAGCCCGGCACGCTCGACCCGAGGCCGGAGGTGGACCCGACCGTCGTCGTCGTCGCGAAGCCGCTCCCCCGCGGCGGGGTCGACTCGGAGCCGGTCCACGACGGACCGGCCGCGATCCAGACGACGAAGACCCGCAAGCCGTCCTCGCGCGCGCTCCCGGCCGACGCGAAGACGCACAACTACCTCAACGGGATCCTGGCCCGACTGGAGCTCCGGGTCACCGGCGCGGACGAGGCGCTCATGCTCGACCCAGACGGCAACGTCGCCGAGGGCGCGACCGCGAACGTCTTCTTCGCGGACGGGACCGCCCTCAAGACGCCCTCGCTCGACGGGCCGGTCCTCCCCGGCGTCACCCGGCGAACCGTGATCGAGATCGCCGAGGAGGAGGGGATCCCGGTGGAGGAGGGGACGTACGCGCCCGACGCGGTCCGCGAGGCCGACGAGGTCTTCCTCACCAACTCGACGTGGGAGGTCCGCCCCGTCGAAACGGTCGACGGGCTCGCGGTCGGCGGAGACGGCGTGGGAGCGGAGGGACCGCTCACCACCCTGCTCTCGCGGCTGTTCGACCGGCGCGTGGAGGAGCGGCACTACGACGGCGAGCGGTCGTGAGGGCAGGACGGCGGGCGGTCGCGAGGGCAGAACGGCGGGCGGTCGCGAGGGCAGAACGGCGGGCGGTCGCGAGGGCAGAACGGCGGGCGGTCGCGAGGGGAGGGGCGCGGATCGAGCCGTCGTGAGGCGAGGTGGTCCGCAACCACAGGCCTATGCGGCCGGAGCGCGTAGTTCGGCGTCATGGCAGACGACAAGAGCGGCCGCGACAAACAGGCCCGAGACGAGGAGCGACGCCAGCGCGAGCGCGAGATGAACACGGCGGTGGAGCGCGGCGACGAGCCCGAACCGGCGGTCGACACCTCGGAGCTCGCCTACTTCGAGACCGGGCTCGAACCGCTGACGTTCCCGGCGACCGGGGCGGAGATCGTCTCGGCGGTCGGCGACCGCGAGATCGAGTCGACCGTCGGCACGTACGCGGTGGCCGACCTCCTTCCCGCCGTCGACTGGGAACGGTTCGACTCCCCCGAGGAGGTCAGGGTCAGGATACGGCGCCCCACGATCGCGGCGGCGATGAAGCGGGTCGTCGAGGCGAGCGATCGGCTCCCGAACGAGGAGTTGGACAGGTCACAGCGGGACGCCTACGAGCGGACGTTCGAGGCGCTGAAAGCGATCGACGCCGACGACGAGGACGAGGGGATCAGGGTCGTCGCCGACTGGATCGTCGAGCGGATCGGCGAGAAGGAGACGATCCCCGGATCGAGGGACGTGCGCCGCCGGGCGGCGGAGTTCTGCCGGACGAACGGGTACGAGATCCGGAACGACGAGTGGCTCGGGGTCTGATCCGGCGGGGCCGAACCGACGGCTCGCGAGGGGGCCGGACCGAGGATTGCCGGCAGAGCGTTTCGGCCGGACGCGGAACGTTCAAACCGGCGGCAGGCCACGGACGCGTATGGACGCGGACCGCCGGATCGCCGCCGTCGAGGAGATCCCCGAGGACAGCACGCTGCTCGTGACGCTGCGGCCAGTCGATCCCGAGAGCGTCGACGACGGCGAGGGCGACGCTGGCGAGGCCGAGGACGGGACCCCCGAAGCGGAGGCGATCCTCACGCGGGCGGCCGGCGAGGTGCGCGCGTTCCGCAACTACTGTCAACACTGGACCGACGTGCGTCTCGACAAGGACGACGGGGCGTTCGTCCGCAACGGCGAGGTGTTCTGCCAGAAGCACGGCGCGACCTTCGAGGCCGACGGCGGCTACTGCAACTTCGGCCCCTGCGAGGGCGCCGTCTTGGAGTCGGTCGACGTGGCCGTCAACGGCGACGGCGTGTACCTCACCGACGACGCCTACGAGTTCGTCAGGCTCGGCCGCTCGCGCCGCGACGGGGACAGCGGCGACTCGCGGATCGATTTCACCGGGAACTGAGCCGAGGGCGACGCGAGACGCCGGAGGATTCCGCCCGGGGGGGATCGAAAGCGAACCGACAGCGGTCCGGTATATAGCCGTATATATGTCTCTTAGTGGTGTTTATTATCCGAACGGGCACAGTATGAATCGTAATGGATCGTTTCCACCCGGAGGTCGAACCGCTCCACCTCGACATCGATCTCGACGAGTACGAGGGCGCGTACGTCGTCGGCGACGTGCACGGCTGCCCCGAGCCGCTCGACCGGCTGCTGTCGACGCTGGGGGTCACCGACGACGACCTCGTGGTGTTCGTCGGCGACCTGGTGCGCAAGGGTCCGGACAGCGCGTCGGTCGTGGAGCGGGTCCGGGAGGCGCCGAACATGGTCACCGTCCGGGGAAACAACGAGGAGAAGCTGTTGCGCGGCGAGAAGTCGCTTGATCCGCTGAGCGACGAGGACCTCGCGTGGATCGAGTCGCTGCCGGTCGCGATCACGATGGGGGAGAACCTCGTCGTCCACGGCGGGGTCGACCCGCGGAAACCCCTCGCCGAGCACACGATCGACGACCTCGAGAACACCCGGTCGCTCGCGCCCGGCGGGAGCTACGACCCGCCGTACTGGTACGAGGAGCACGCGGGACCGCCGCGGGTGTTCTTCGGCCACACGGTGCTCGAGGAGCCGTTCGTCTCGGAGTGGGCCGTGGGGCTCGACACCGGCTGCGTCTACGGCGGGACGCTGTCGGCGTACGACCTGCGGGCGGAGACGATCACCGCCGTGCCCGCGCTCCGCGCCGGCGTCGAGCGGAGCGACGCAAAGATCGTCGACGTCGCCGAACTCGGCTGAGATGACCGGCCCGGACGACGCGGCCGACGGCGGTGCCGTCGACGGCGGGGACGGCAAGGAGGTGGGCCCCAGCGTGGTCGAGAACGGGACGGAAGACTCCGACACGGCCGGAGAGTCGACGGAAGCCGACGGACGCGACCCCGAAACCAGGGCGACCGACGCCGAGGACGTCGGCGGCGTCGTCCTCTCCCCCGAGACGTGGCGGAACGCCGCGCCGCCGCGCACTCCCCCGATCGCGGCGGACCCGCCGCCGACCGGCGAGCCGTTCGACGACGAGCGGTGGTACCTCAACCGCGAGCTCTCGGAGCTCGCCTTCCAGTGGCGCGTCCTCCACGAGGCGACCGACGAGAGGCAGCCCCCGCTCGAACGGCTCCGGTTCCTCACGATCCTGACGCGGAACCTCGACGAGTTCTTCATGAAGCGGATCGGCGGGCTCAAACAGCAGATCGACGCCGGCACGACGGAGCCGACGGTCGACGGCGCGACGCCGCGCGAGCAGTGGACGGCGGCGCTCTCGATGGCCGGCGACCTGTTCGAGACCCAGTCGCGGTGTTTCCACGAGGCGGTGAAGCCGGCGCTCCGCGAGGCCGGCGTGGAGATATTGGAGTACGACGAGCTGCGGCCGGCGGAGGTCGAGCACCTCCGGGAGCGGTTCGAGTCCTCCGTCCTCCCGACGCTCACCCCGCTCACCTTCGATCCGGCACACCCCTTTCCGTTCCTCTCGAACCTCTCGCTGTCGCTGGCGATCCGGACGCGGAAGCCGGACGGGACGGTCCGCTTTTCGCGGATCAAGGTGCCGGAGAACCTCCCCCGGTTGGTCCCGACCGATCCGGAGCTCCCCGCCGACGGCGAGACGAGGGTGGTCCCGGTCGAGCGCGTCATCGCCGCCAACCTCGACCTGGTGTTCCCGGACATCGACGTCGTCGACCACTCCACGTTCCGCGTGACCCGCAACGCCGAGGTCAGACGCAACGAGGACGTCGCGGAGGGGCTGATAGACCGGATCGAGGACGTGCTCCGGCAGCGACGGTTCGCGACGCTCGTCCGGATCGAAGTCGACGAGGACACGCCGCAGGCGGTCCGCGACCTCCTCGTCGAACACCTCGACGTCGAGGAGCAGGAGGTGTTCGAGCGGTCCGCCCCGCTGGCGCTGGCCGACTTCGGGAGCCTCTACGACCTCGACGCGCCGGACCTGAAGGCTCCGGCGTGGACCCCGCAGAAGCACCCGCGGTTCGCGGGCCTGAACGCGAAGCGGTCCGAGGAGCTGTTCGAGGCGATCCGGGAGCGGGGCGCGCTCGTCCACCACCCGTATCACTCGTTTACCGACACCGTCCAGACGTTCCTCGACGCCGCGGCCCACGACCCGGACACCCTCGCGATCAAGGCGGCGATCTACCGGACCGCCCCGGACTCACGGGTGCTCCGGAGCCTCATCGACGCTGCGAAGAACGGGAAGCAGGTCGCGGTGATGGTCGAGCTCAAGGCGCGGTTTGACGAGGAGAACAACCTCAGGTGGGTCAAGCGGCTCGAGGAGGAGGGGATCCACGTCGCGTACGGGACCGTCGACCTCAAGACCCACAGCAAGGTCGCGCTCGCGGTGCGCGAGGAGGGGTCGGACGTCCGCATCTACTCGCACGTCGCGACGGGGAACTACCACTCGGAGACCGCGAAGGGGTACGTCGACCTCGGGCTGTTCACCGCCGACCAGGACATCGGTCAGGACCTCGTCCGGCTGTTCAACTCGTTCACGGGCCACTCGCGCAACCGGAGCTATCGGAAGCTCCTCGTCGCCCCCGAGACCCTCCGAGAGGGGCTCTACGACCTGATCGACCGCGAGCGCGACCACGCGCTCGCCGGTCGAGGGGGCCGCATCGTCGCGAAGATGAACGCCCTCGAGGACCCGGGCGTCGTCGAGCGGCTGTACGAGGCGGCCGAGGCCGGCGCGGAGATCGACCTGATCGTCCGCGGCATCTGTCGGCTCCGCCCGGGCGTCGACGGCGTCACGGGGACGGTCCGGGTCCACAGCGTCGTCGGGCGGTTCCTCGAACACTCCCGGGTCTTCCGGTTCGGCAACACCGGCGACCCGGAGTACTACATCGGCTCCGCCGACTGGATGACGCGGAACCTCGACCGACGCGTCGAGGCCGTGGCGCCGGTCGAGGACCCGGAGCTGCGGGAGACGCTCGACGGGATCCTCTCGACGATGCTCGACGACAACCGTCGTCGCTGGGAGATGCGGCCGGACGGCAGTTACGTGCAGGCGAGACCGGGGCCGGACGAGGCGGTCCACGACACGCACGAGCAGCTGATGCAGCGGGCCCGCGAGCGGGCGCCGGACGATCGGCCCGGGACCGAGTCGAAGTCTCGTCGCGAGCCGAGCGTCGACCTCGACGGGGTCTTCACCTCCGAGACCGACTCGAACTGAGGCGACCGGGGCCGTCAGAACCGCGTGCGACCGCCCGTCCCGCCGGCGTCGTCGCGACCGAGCGCCTTCCGGAGGAAGCGCATCCAGCGCTTGCGGTCGGCCGCCTCCTTCCGCTTCGCCTCCGTCTCCGGGTCGGGGGCGTTGAGCCCCTCCAACGCCTCCAGCGCGCGGTCGATGCCGACGATCGACGCCGCCAGCTCCTCGCCGCGCTCGTAGCTCACCTCGTTCTCCTCGATCGGCTCCAGTCGCTCGATCCGTTCGCGCCGGAGGTTCCGCTTCGCCCGCTCGACGCGGTCGCGCTCGCCCGGCGGGACCGAGTCGCGCCGCTTGATCTCGAAGACGAACGACCGGAGGTCGATCGACTCCCCCTGGATCTCGATCTCCTCGGGGATCTCCGCGCCCACCGTCGCCGCCTCGCGGTTGACGCGTTCTAAGAGCCCCTTCCGCTCGTACTCCTTCACGCTCGGTCGGTAGGACGCGGTCGCACTTCGCTCCTTCGGCGCGAGAGGGCGACCGCGGCGCGGCCACGAACCCGGCCCCGAACTAGGCCTCGTCGCTCGGTCGATCTCTGGGCGGGAGGTAGACCCGAACGCGGTTGCCGCGCGGTTCGCGTCGCTCGAAGGTCAGTTCACCGCCGAGAGACTCGATACACCACTTCATCACAAACAGACCGACGCCGGTTCCGTGACGGGTGCTCGTCAGCTCTGAGAACGTGTCGAGCGCGTCGGTCTCGATCCGCGGAATGTACGGGTTCCTGTCGTCGACGCGGATCTCGACGCGGCCGGTGTTGGGAGAGGGACAGACCGTCACCTCGACGATCGGGTCCGGCTCGTCGGCGTGACAGGCGGCGTTTTCGAGGGCGTGACGGATCGCGTGGTCGAACGCGGCGTCGACGTGGATCCACATCGGCCGCCGCTCTTCGACGGCGAACGCCACATCAGGGTACATCGGTTCAAGGACCGTGACGACGTCGCGAACGGCGTCGGCCGCCGGTCGGTACGAACGGTGCGTCTCGGTCTGGACGGCGGCCTGTTGGATCTCCTTGACCGACGTCGCGACCGCTCCGAGATCGAGGGCCGTCGAGCGGGCTTTTTCGGCGGCGTCGCGAACGCTGTGGCGGTCGGTCTCCCGCAGTATCTCCCCGGAGTAGCCGACGAGCTTGTTCGCCTCGTTCCGGAGGTTGTGACGGAGCACTCGCCAGAACAGCGTCTCTCTGCGACTCGCCGCGTAGTGGTCGGAGGCGTCGCGCACCTCGGCGAGAACGTGCGCATCCCCTCCTCCGTCCCACTCCGAGAGCGACACGCGGACCCACGTCAGCTCGCCGTCCCCCCGCTTGATGCGCCACGGAAATCGCTGCGGCTCCCCTCGCGCCGCGTCACGGAGCCGTCCGGCGAACTCCGCCTCCGAGAACCGATAGGTGTTGGCCGTGTAGCGACCTGGCGTCGTCTCTCGTAGTTCGTCCGCCGCGTATCCAAACAGCGACTCGAACCGGTCGTTCGTTCGCTCGATCGTCGCGTCCTCGGCGTCGTACAGCGCGATCCCTATAGAGAGCGCGTCGTACTCCGACGGAAACTGTACTCGTGGTTCCGCGGCCATGTGTGACGCTGATCGGAGCGGGACATGACTGTTGGTAAGAGGAATATATACCTCTCCATGGTCGTAGAGAACGTCGAGGGCAGGGATTAACTCGCCCGCGCCGCAAGCGATCCCATGGAGTCGCTCGAAGCCGAGCTCGAACGCGCCCGCGGGCTTCCGGTCGACGAGCTCGCCGACGCCATCGAGTCGATCGGCTTCGAGTGCACGCGCTGTGGCGGGTGCTGTACGGGGTACGCGCCCGACGAGCCGGGGGGTGCGCCGGCGGGAGAGGGGAAGGGGGAGGCGGACGCCCCCGCCGACCCCGACGCCCCCGCCGACCGGGAACCCCACACGGCCACCGTCTTCCCGGACGAGGTCCGCGACGTCGCGGCCGCGGCCGAGGAGCGGTTCGGCGAGCCGTACGACTGGCGCGACGTCGCCCGCCCGATGCCGTTCGGGCTCTCCGAGACCGACGGCGGCGAGCAGAGGGGCGAGACGTTCGAGTGGGCGCTCGCGACCGACGACTGTGGCGACTGCGCCTTCTACGAGGAGGCGGACGGGACCGGAGCCTGTACCGTCCACGACTCCCGGCCGCTCATCTGTCGGACGTACCCGTTCAGCGTCGCGCTCGACGGGACGAGCCAGCCGATGGGGGAGGCGGTCGACGCCGAGGGGATCGTCCGCGCCCACGAGTGCGAGGGACTCGGTCGCGAGGTCTCTCGGGGGGACGCCGAGGCGCTCGCCGCGTCGCTCAAGGAGCGCGCGGTCCGCGAGCTGGAGGAGGCGATCGGCGTCCGCGACGGCTACGACCCGGCGGCAGCCGAGCGCGCCGACGGCGACGTCGTCGTCTTCGACTCGGAGGGGCCGAAGGAGGCCGACGGGACGCCGGTCGACGGGAACTGAACGGGGAGCGCCGTCACCTTCACACGACGTCGAGCGCCGCGTCGACGTCGGCGGCGATCGCCTCGCGGGCCGCCTCGTCGGGGAGCGTGAGCGGCGGGCGGACCCGCGGGTCCGG
>NZ_JAXRUU010000076.1:0-11971 GCF_034497445.1 Halorubrum sp. AD140 | reverse complement strand
GGTCGCGGTCGGCGGAGAGGACGCGGCGACGGCCGAAGACAGCGACGCGACCGCGGATGCGGACGAGACCGACGACGCTGACGCGGCACCCGACGACGGGTTCGAGCCCGCGGACCCGGAGGGAGCCGAGTCGGAGGCGGCCGACGCGGACGACTCCGCGACCGACGCACCCGACGACACCGACTCGTCGTCCGGCGGGTCGGACTCAAACTCCGGCGACGAGATCAAGTCCATCCGGGTGGACGTCGACCAGGTCGACGAGCTGTACGGGCTCGTCGAGCAGCTGGTGACGAGCCGGATCAAGCTCCGGCGGGAGCTGGAGGCCGCCGACGCGAAGTCGGACACGTTGGACGAACTCGACAAGCTCACCTCGAGCCTGCAGGACACCGCGATGGACATGCGGCTCATCCCGTTCTCGCAGGTGTCGGACTCGTTCCCGCGGCTCGTGCGCGACGTCTCGCGGGACCTGGACAAGCGTATCGACTTCGAGATCGAGGGCGCCGACGTCGAGCTCGACCGCACCATCCTGACGGAGATGCGCGACCCGCTCGTCCACGTCCTGCGGAACGCGGTCGACCACGGGATCGAGCCCTCCGACGAGCGCGAGGCCGCCGGCAAGGACCCGACCGGACACGTCAGGCTCACGGCCGAGCGCGAGCGCGACCACGTGATCATCGAGGTCGCCGACGACGGCGGCGGACTCGACCCGGACCGGCTCCGCGAGAAGGCGGTCGAGGAGGGCGTCAAGAGCCGGGAGGCGGTCGAGGCGATGGACGACGACGAGGCGTACGACCTCGTGTTCCACCCCGGCTTCTCCACCGCGGAGGAGGTGACCGACGTCTCCGGGCGCGGCGTCGGGATGGACGTCGTCCGGACGACCGCCCGCGACCTCGACGGCTCCGTCGCGATCGAGAGCGACCCGGGCGAGGGGACGATCGTCCGGTTCCGGCTCCCGGTCACCGTTGCCATCGTGAAGGTGATGTTCGTCGACGTGGGCGGCACGGAGTACGGGATCCCGATCAAGTCGATCGCCGAGGTCGCCCGCGCGGACGACGTGGAGGAGGTCCACGGCGACGAGATCGTCCGGCACGAAGACGACCTCTACCCGGTGATCCGACTGCGCGATCGGCTCGGGGACAGCGGCGCCGCGGCGGCCGGGCTGGGCGCTGACGACCCCGCAGGAGGCGACAGCGCCGTCGTCGACGCGGGGGCCGCGACGGCCGACGGCGGCGTGGTCGACGACGGCGACATGGCCGACGGCGTGGTCGACGAGGGGATGCTCGTCCGGATCCGCGAGGAGACGCGGCAGGTCGCGCTCCGCTGCGACGCCGTCCTGGATCAAGAGGAGGTGGTGGTGAAACCGCTCGACGGCCCTCTGTCGGGGACGCCGGGACTCAGCGGCACGGCGGTCCTCGGCGACGGCGACGTCGTGGCCGTGCTCGACGTGGTGAGCCTATGAGCGGCGAGGCCGAGACGGAGTTCGAGGGCGTCCTCAGACAGATCGACGACGCCGTCCCGTTCGAACCCGGGTACTACAACGAGTCGTACCTCGACCGGCGGATCACGGCGCGAATGCGTCGCCGCGACACGGAGTCGCACGCGGAGTACGAGCGCCTGCTCCGCGAGGACGCCGACGAACGGCGGGCGCTGATGGGCGCGCTCACGATCAACGTGACGGAGTTCTTCCGCAACCCCGAGATGTGGGACGTGCTCCGCGACGTGCTCCGCGAACGGACGAGCGAGCAGCGGCGGGTCCGCGTCTGGTCGGCCCCCTCCGCGGACGGTCGGGAGCCGTACTCGGTCGCGATGTTGGCCTGTGACGACCCCGAGATCGACGACTCCCGGGTCGAGGTGCTCGGCTCGGACATCAGCGAGGAGGCGCTCGACGACGCCCGCGCCGGCGTCTACCACACCACCCGAACGACCGACATCGCCGAGGAGCTGGCGCCGCTGTCGGACCCCGATCGCTACGTCGAGCGCGACGGGGACGCCTTTCGCGTCCGCTCGGCGGTCAAGCGGCTCGTCGAGTTCGAGACGCACGACCTGATCCGCGACGGCGCGCGCGACCCGTTCGACGTCGTGTTGTGTCGCAACCTGTTGATCTACATCGACGTCGACCACAAAGGGGCGCTGTTCGACACGCTGGAGGCGTCGCTCGCGGACGACGGCGTGTTGGTGCTCGGGATGACGGAGAGCGTCCCGCCGGACCGCAGGGACCGGTACGAACCGATCGACAAGCGTCGACGAGTGTTCGAGAGGGTGTGATGTCGCTGTACCAGTACGCTCGGGACGGGAACGTCGAGCGGCTCCGGGACGCCCTGGGGAGCGACAGCCCCGCGGTCCGACGACGCGCGGCCGAGTTCCTCGGCGAGGTCGGCCACGAATCGGACCAGGCGACCGTCGACGTGCTCCTCCGTGCCGCCACGGACGACGACGACGCGCAGGTCCGCGGGGCCGCTGTCGACGCGCTCGACGAGCTCGGACAGGAGGCGCTCGAACAGCTCCTCTCGGAGCTCACCGGGACAAGCGGATCGGAGGCGGAGTGGGTCACCGCACGCAAGTTCGCCCGCGCGCTCACGGCCGACCGCCCGGAGCTCCGGATGGCGGCCGCGAACGCGCTCGCCCACCTCGACGACGCGAGCGGGCTTCGTCACCTCGTCGAGGCGCTCGACGACGGGGACTCCCGCGTCAGGCTCCGTGCCTGTCAGGCCTGCGGGACGTTCGCAGACCCCCGTTCGGTCCCGGCCCTGACGAAGCGGCTCGACGACGACGACCCGCGGGTCAGGCGGGCCGCGGCGAACGCGCTCGGAAACGTCGGGACCGATCGGGCGCTCGCGCCCCTGCTCGACCTCCTCGACGAGGACGACGAGTCGCTCCGGCGGATCGCCGCCGGCGCGCTCGGGAGGGCGAACAACCCCGAGCCGGTCGAGCCGCTGGCGCGCGCGCTCGGCGACGAGAGCGCGAGCGTCCGTAACGCCGCGGTGTACTCGATCATCGAGCTGCTCTCGAACGTCCCCACCCGGCACAGCCACGCGGTCCGCGACCGCGTCGTCTCCGAGCTGAAGTCCGCCGACGACGAGACCGTCGTCGAGCCACTCGTCGAGATCCTCTCTGACGGCCAGCAGACCCGTCAGCGGCGGAACGCGGCGTGGATCCTCGGCCGCGTCGCGGAGCCGAAGTCGGCGCTCGCGGTCGAGGCGCTCGCGGGCGCGCTCGCCGACGAGGACCCGCAGACCGCCCAGTTCGCGGCCACGAGCCTCACGAGTCTGGGCGGTCCCGTCGTCGAGGACCGTCTGCTCGACCGGATCGGCACCGAACACCCGGAGGAGGCCCGCGCGAAGGCGGTGTTCGTGCTCGGTCAGGTCGGCGGCCAGGAGACGCTGAACCGGCTCGAAGCGCTCACCGACGACGAGAGCCCCGCAGTCCGGAAGCGGGTGTTCTCCGCGGTCTCCAAGCTCCGGGCGGGGGGTCCGTAGATGTCCAGCGGCGGCGAGTACAAGGTCACGGACACGCAGGGGCGGTTCGCGGTCGCCGTCCGCGAGGGGCGGAAGGTGAGCGACGTCTCGTGGACGCCGGGCCGAGTGCTGCTCTCGAACCGGCGGCTGATCCTCGCCGGCAACGACGGGAAGCGCACGATACCGCTCTCGGAGATCCGGGGACTCGGCGGACGCCACGACGCCAACCAGTCGGTCGCGCGCGTCTCGAACTACGTGAGCTTCGACCTCGGCGACCAGGTGCTACTCGTCGCCGCGTCCGACCACGAGTCGTTCGAGCTCGACGTCTATCGGGCGCTGCTCGACCAGCGGACGGTGACGGCCAAACACCCCGCGATCGAGGGCGGCGTCGTTCGGGAGACCGAGTGGGAGCAGGCCCGCGTGAAGATCGACGAGAACGGCCTCAACGCCGCCTTAGAGAGCGGCGCGTTCGTGGAGTTCGACCTCGACGACATCAGTGGCCTCGACGCCGCGAAACGCACGGTCAACGGAGAGAAGAAGCCCGTCATCGAGGTGTCGCACACTGACGACGAGGGGACGAGTATCGAGACGCACGTCGCCGGCGACCCCAGTCGCATGCGGTTCGTCGAGGCGTGGCTCCGGAAGGGCGAGCAGCGCAGCTCGTCGAACGTCGACCTCTCCAGCCGCGACCGGGAGGTGTTGATGGCGCTGTACTCCGGCGTCTCGCCGTTCGAGATCCCGTCGTTCCTCGGGATGGACGTCGACGCCGTCGAGGAGACGTTCGAGCGGCTCGTGGACCTCGACGTCGTCGAAGAGGTTCGGGTGCGCCGGGAGGTTGCGCTCAACTCCCGCGGACGCAACATCGCCAGCGAGGCGATGAACGAGCAGTAGGTGGTCGGACCGCTCGCTGAGGGCGGTGGCGAACAGCCGGCGCGGGAACCCCTCCGCGACGGTGCGCCGGGCTCCAGCCTCGGCCGCCGCGGACGACGGATCAGATCACGGGGTGGGGTGGCCGCGGCATCGGTGAAAAGCGGGGGGTGCCGCCGGGGCGCCCCGAGTCGTCCGCGTCGAACCACGCTTAAGTCGTCCCCCGGTCCAGTGAGGGCATGAGCTACGAGGCGGTGTGTTTCGACCTCGACAACACCCTGTACCCGTACCCGCCCTGCAACGAGGCGGGCAAGCGGGCGGCGCTCGCGGCGTTCCGCGAGCGGGGGTACGAGATGAACCGAGCGACGTTCGACGAGCTGTACGCGACCGGTCGCCGAGAGGCGAAGCGCGAGACCGGCGGCACCGCCGCCTCTCACTCGCGGCACATCTACTTCAAGCGGGCGCTCCAGCGCCACGCCGACGAGCACGACGCCGCGGCCGCGCTCGCGGTCGCCGACGCCTACTGGGAGGGGTACATGGACGCGATGGCGCTGTGTGATGGGGTCGCGTCGGTCTTCGACGCGCTCGCGGCGGCGGACACCGACGTCGCGATTGTGACGAACCTCACGACGCGCGTCCAACTGCAGAAGCTCGCTCGGCTCGGCATCGACGACCGGATCGACCGGCTCGTCACCTCCGAGGAGGTGGGGCGCGAGAAGCCGAGCGCGCTCCCCTTTGCGACCACGCTCGCGGCGTTCGACTGCCGACCGAGCGAGGCGCTGATGGTCGGCGACAACGTCGACGCCGACGTCGCCGGCGCGAACGCGGTCGGGATGGACACCGCGCTGTTCGACGCGGGCTCGGACGACAACGCCGAGTTCGAGGGTCCTCGCCGGCCCGACTACCGTCCGGACGCCTTCGCCGACCTGACGGAGGTGGCGCTGTGAGCTGGGACGCGACGGACCCCGACCCCGACCTGCTCCGCGACGCGCGCGAGGCGGTCGTCGAGTACGCGCCGGCGCTCGCCGACCTGACGCCCGGTCGAACCGGAAACCTCAGCGTCCGCGACGGCGACGCGGTCGCGGTGACGCCGACGGGGGTCCCGTACGACTCCTTCGACGCCGACGACGTGCCGGTCGTCGGCCTCGACGCCGAGCGGCTGGCGGGCCGGATGGCGCCGTCGAGCGAGGTGCCCATGCACACGGGAATTTACAAGCACGACCGGCCGGGGGCGATCGTCCACACCCACTCGCCGTGGGCGACGACGATGGCGACGCTTCACCGGAAGCTCCCGCCCGTCCACTACATGATCGTGTCGGTGGGGCGGGAGGTCCCGCTCGCCGACTACGCGCCGTACGGGACCGAGGAGCTGGCCGCGAACGTCGTCGCCACGATGGCCGAGGCCGACTCCGACGCGGCGATCCTCGCGAACCACGGGCTCGTGGTGACCGGCCCGGACCTGGAGACCGCAGTCGAGAACGCCCACCACGTCGAGGACCTCTGCCGGCTCTACCTCCGGGCGTCGGCGGTGGGCGAGCCGCGCGTCCTCACGGACGACCAGCTGGAGACCGTCGAGGAGCGGTTCGAGAGCTACGGGCAGCAGCCGGACGCGGAGTAGGGCGCACGCCTCGACGGTCGCCCGGTTATATAAATACCCGGACGGCCACCGGATCGGTATGACCGAGCACGAGCTGTCGACCGCGGTCAGCGAGACCGCCGAGGAGATCGCGACGATGGAGGTCCGCGGCGCGGCGACGATCGCGTCCGCGGCGGCCGAGGCGCTCGCCGAGCAGGCCCGCGCGGCCGCGGAGAGCGGGCCGACCGCGAGCGACCCCGAGGCGTTCCGCGCGTCGATGCGCGCCGCGGCCCGGACCCTCCGCGAGACGCGCCCGACGGCCGTGTCGCTGCCGAACGCCCTCCGATACGTCCTCCAGCGGATGGAGGGCGACGACGTCGACCGGCTCCGCCGGAGCGTCGTCGACGCGAGCGAGGCGTTCGTCCGCCAGCTCGACCGCGCGCAGGAGGACCTCGGACAGGTGGGCGCGAACCGGCTCGCCGACGGCGACACGGTGATGACTCACTGTCACTCGACGGACGCGCTCGCGTGCATCGAGGCGGCCGTCGAGCAGGGGAAGTCGATCTCGGCGGTCGTCAAGGAGACCCGCCCGCGTCAGCAGGGACACATCACCGCCGAGCAGCTCCGCGAGATCGGCGTTCCCGTCACGCTCATCGTCGACTCCGCGGCGCGGCGGTACCTGGACGAGGTCGACCACGTCGTCGTCGGCGCCGACTCGATCGCGGCCGACGGCGGCGTGATAAACAAGATCGGCACCTCCGGCCTCGCGGTCAACGCCCGCGAGCGGGGCGTGCCGATCATGACGGCGGCCCAGACGATCAAGCTCCACCCGGAGACGCTGACGGGCCACACCGTCGAGATCGAGATGCGGTCCGAAGACGAGGTGATACGGCCGGAGACCCGCGAGGAGATCGGCGAGATCGTCGTGGAGAACCCGGCGTTCGACGTGACGCCGCCGCGGTACATGGACGCGATCGTCACCGAACAGGGCCAGTTCCCGCCGGAGAGCATCGTGACGCTCATGCGGGAGCTGTTCGGCGAGGGCGCTGCGGAGCCGTGGGCGGAGCCATGACCGCGGGCGGGAAGGGGAGCGGAGACGGCGACGGCTGGGAGGAGGAGGTCGCGCAGTGGGACGAGGAGGTCTCCGAGTGGGAGGCCGAGGACCCGGACCTCGCGCCCGAGGAGTCGGGCCGCGTCCCGAAGGTGATCGCCGCGGGCCACATCAACTGGGACGTGACGATCCACGTCGACCGGCTGCCGGAGCCGGACGGCGAGACCCGGATCGACCGGCTCGAACAGTCCGGGGGTGGCAGCGCCGCGAACGTCGCGGTCGGGCTCGTGGACCTCGGCGGCCGGTCGGTCGTGTACGGCAGCGTCGGCGGCGACGAGTCGGGCGCGCTCGCGCTCCGCGAGCTCGCGAGCGCCGGCGTCGACCCCGGGCAGGTGCTCGTCGACGCCGACGAACCCACCTCGGTGAAGTACGTCATCGTCGACGGCGGCGGCGAACTGCTGATGTTGGCGAACGACGGCGCCAACGAGTCGTTCACCGCGGCGGGGCTCGACCGCGACGTGCTGACCGCGGCCGACCACCTCCACCTCACGGGCCAGCAGCCGGAGACGGCGGCCGCGCTGGCGACCGCCGCGGGCGAGGCCGGCGCGACCCGCAGCTTCGACCCCGGCCGGCGCGTCGGCGACCGCGAGTTCGACGCCGCGCTCCACGCGGTCGACGTGCTCTTCCTCAACGACCGCGAGGCCGACGCGCTGGCCGATTCGACCGACATCGACCCGTGGGAGCCCGCGGACCGCGTCGTCGCGATCAAGCTCGGGAGCGAGGGCGCGACGATTCGGACGCCCCACGGCGACGTCTCACACCCCGGCTTCGACGTCGACCCCGTCGACACGGCCGGCGCGGGCGACGCCTTCGCGGCCGGGTTCCTCGGCGCGGCCCTCCGCGAGCTCGCGATCGTCGACGGCGGGTTCTCGCACGACCCGCGCGACTACCAGGTGCCGCTGCTCGTCGGCAACGCCTGCGGGGCCATCGCGGCCGAGACGGTGACCGCCCGCGCGACGCTCTCGTGGGACCGGATCCGCGAGACGATGGGCGAGTCGCCGGAGTCGGACCTCTTGATCGAGGTGCGCGCCTGATCGGCGCCGGGCGACGCGCTCTCCCCACCGATCGGCGCTCGGTCCCCCCGCTCTCGCGGCGCGGTCACCCCTCGTAGTCGAACGCCACCGCGAGGTCCGCGGCACCCCAGAACACGAACCGGTACCGGCCGGGGACGAGATCGGGACAGACCCGGAGCGCGTCGGCGTGCGGTCCGTCCTCGACGAGGCCGGACTCGGTCAGCTCGAACTCCCACTCCAGGCTCTCGCCCGGCGAGACGCCGATCGCCTCGTCGGTGTACTCGAACGCGGCGTCGCCGTCGGCGCCGCGGAGTTCGGTCCACCCCGACTCGGTCCGGACCTCGAGGTTGTACTTCCCCTGATTGCCGACGTGCACCTCGCGTGCGGAGACGTTCGTGAGCTCGACCCAGAACCGATTCCCGCGGAGGACGGTGGTGTTGTCGGCCGCGTCGTCCCCCTCCGTCGTGATCCGGAGTACGAGCGGCCCGTCGCCGCCCGCGTCGGATCCGGCACCGCCGCCGCCGCCCCAGTTGACCTCGCCCTCGTACCCCTGCGGATGGCGCTCGAACCCGTCGACGTCGCACTCGAACGACGCGGGGACGTTCGGCGGGTCGCCGTCGGGACGGACGTCCCCGCGAAGCCCGTCGGGGTCGATCAGCGGGTCGTCGCTGCGAACCGTCGCCGTCTCGTCCCACCCGTCGGTGATCGAGACCCGCGCCGACTCGGGGCGGGCGTCGGTCGTGACCCTGAGGAAGGCGCCGGAGAAGGTGATGGCCTCCCCGCAGGCGTCCTCGTCGTCGTCGGGGCCTCCGACGGTCGCGCTCGCGACGAGCGTCCCGTCTTCCACGCCGACGTCGGCGAACGAGAGCTCCCCGTGACACGTCGTCGGACCGACCGACTCGACGTACGCGAGCACCGACTCCGAAAAGTCGGTCTCCTCGACAAACGCGACCGTCTCCTCCGGGGCGTTCCGGAGGAGCCACGCGGCGTCGTGCTCCTCCGTGACGAGCGCGCAGAAGCCCCGACGCCGCTCGCGGTCCCACACCGGTCCCGAGAGCGCCTCGCCGACCTGTTGTACGGCGGTCTCGACGTCGCCGTCGTCTCCGTCAGTTCCGTCACCGTCCTCGCTACCATTCCCCGGGTCGCCGTCTGCGCCGTCGGTGCCGTTTCTGTCCCCCGGCGTCGGGTCGACGGTCTCGGCACAGCCCGCGAGGGCGACGCTGGCGGCGGCGATTCCGTAGAGGGTCGTTCGTCGCGTGATGTCGGTCATGCCCCTCGGTACGGGAGCAGTGCATAAGGGCTTCGTCTAAGCACAAACGGTCGTCTGAGTTACCGCGCCCCCGCGACCGAGAGCCCTCGGCGCCTACGTCGACGGCGCGAACAGCGCCTCGATCCCGTCCGCGTCGAGCCCGGCGGCGAGGCCGAGCGCGAGGGCGACGCGAGCCTTCGCGGCAGGGAGAGCGCCGGCGAACGTGACGCCGTGGTCCGCCAGCGTGACGGCGCCCCCCGGCGTCCCGTAGACCCGTTCCGTCGGCCCGGCGGGAGGACGACCGGCGACGACGACCGGCACCGCGTCGACGGCCGCGGCCACGGCGTCGCCGATCGTCGCGGTGACGTTCCCGAGTCCGGTTCCCTCGATCACGAGCCCGCCGACGCCGGCGTCGACGGCGCGCTCGAGCCCGGCGGCGCCGACTCCCGTCCCGGAGTGGATCACGGGCACCTCGGGAACCAGAGCGGCGTCCTCGATGGCGTCCGCGAGGGGACCGACGTCGACTCCGCGTCGCGGCTCGCGGACGAGCCTGGAGCCGTCCCGGGTGAACGTCGCCACCGGACCGGTCCCCGGCGAGGTCATCGTCGAGAGCGCGTTGCTGTGGCCCTTGATCACGTCGCGGGCGGCGTGGAGCTCGTCGTCGAACGCGACGTGGACCCCCGGGGCGAACCGGTCGTCCGCGGCGGCCCGCACCGCGAGCGTCAGGTTCGCCGGCGCGTCGCTCGAGGCCTCGTCGAGCCGACGCTGGGCTCCCGTGACGACGACCGGCGCCGGGAGGTCGGTGAGGAGGTCGAGCGCGAACGCGGTGTCGGCGAGGGTGTCGGTGCCGTGGGTGACGACGACGCCGTCGGCGCCGTCCGCGATCGCCTCGCGCGCGGCGGCTGCGGTCGCGAGCACGTCGCGCCACCGCACGTCGAACCCCGGCTGCGCGCAGACCTCGCGGGCGCTCACGGTCGCGCGTCGCTCGACGCCCGGCACCGCCGCGACGAGGTCGTCGCCGGTCTTCGCCGGCGCCGCGCCGCCGTCGTCGGGCTCGGACGCGATGGTGCCGCCGCAGGCGACGACGACGACGTGCGGCGTCGGTCCGCCGTCGGTCACGATCCGTTCCTCTCTGCGCGTCTCGCGGTCCCGCGTCGACTCCGTGTTCGTCATACCTGCAGGTACTTCCGAAGGGCCAAAGCGGTTGGTTCCGCGGCAGCGTGCTCTCGCCGCGCTGGCGGAGGCGATCGCCGGCGACCCGCGGCGGTCGTCGATCGCGACCGAAAAAGGATTAGAAGAGTTGATAAACGTTTAAAACGTTTCTCAGCCGGTTTTAAAATGTCACTAACCCGCCGAGAAACGTGGTGAAATTCCCCGAACCCTCTACCGGCTATATGGGGGTCCCCGTCGTACGGAGAAGTGTCCATGTCAATCCCCGCCCCCACGCGCCTCGCGTCCGGCCGACAGGTCGCCGGGCTGATGACCGGCACCGTGAAAGCCGCGGCCTTCTGGGCCGCGATCGCCATCCCCGCCGCCTACCCCGTGTTGCTGTACATGGGGCTCGAGGGCGGCACCGGGCTGCTGTTCGTCGCCCTGCTGTTCGCGAACGCGCTGGCGCTCGCGCTCGGCCACGACTACAAGCGCTGACCGACGAGCCGCACCGTACCGAGGCGCCGCCCTCCAGCGGCACCGACCCGTTCGAACGCGCCCGCCCTCTCGCTCCTCCCGCCTTCTCGCTTCTCCTGTCCTCTCGCTCCTCCCGTCCTCGGATTCCCCCTCTCGCCGGTCTCGAAGCGCTTACCCACGGGCCGACCCGACCCCACGTATGACCGACGAGACGCACGTCGAGTGGTGCGACTGGGGGCCAGAGGCGTTCGCCGAGGCGGACGAGCGCGACCGACCGGTGCTCCTCTCGCTGTCCGCCACGTGGTGTGAGGGCTGTCACGAGATGGACGCCGCAACGTACGCCGAGCCCCGGATCGCCGCCAACGTCAACGAGGGGTTCATCCCGGTCCGCGTCGACGTCGACCGCCACCCGCGCGTCCGGGAGCGGTACAACATGGGCGGGTTCCCGACGACCGCCTTCCTCACGCCCGACGGCGAGCTGCTCACCGGCGCGGGCTACCTCGACGTCGACGGGATGCGGCAGGTGCTCGAATCCGTCCGCCGGATGTGGGCCGACAAGGGGCGGTCGGCGGGGCGGGTCCCCCGCGCGCTCGACGCCGACCTCCCGCCGCGCGGGGAGCTGTCCGACGCGGTCGAGAGCCACCTCGCCGGGCAGCTGGAGGTGCAGTACGACGAGGAGTACGCCGGCTGGGGGACGGACGCGAAGTTCCCGCTTCCCCGCACGGTCGAGTTCGCGCTGAAGCGCGACCGCGACCGCGCCCTCCGGACGCTCGACGCGGTGCGCGACCACCTCGCCGACGACGTCGCCGGCGGCTTCTTCCGGTTCGCGGGGACCCGCGACTGGGGCGACGTCGCCTACGAGAAGCCGATCGACACGAACGCCGCGGTCACGCGCGCGTTCGCGAACGCCTACCTCTACACCGGCGACGAGGCGTACCTGTCGCCCGCGACCGACGCGGTCGACTTCCTCACCGGCGACCTCTGGACCGGCTACGGCGTCGGCGGCAGTCTCGGTCCGGGGCTCGGCCGCGCCTACTACGCCGCGCCCGCCGCCGACCGCGCCGAGCTCGACCC
>NZ_JAXRUU010000075.1:0-12240 GCF_034497445.1 Halorubrum sp. AD140 | reverse complement strand
ACGGAGAACGTCGGCGACGTCTCCGAGATCACGATCAAGCGCCGCGTGAAGGAGACCGAGGACAACTACTACTCGTACTACTACCTCAACGGGCGCTCGGTGAACCTCTCCGACGTGCAGGACCTGCTCGCGGCCGCCGGCGTGACGCCGGAGGGATACAACGTCGTGATGCAGGGCGACGTCACGGAGATCATCAACATGACTCCCTACCAGCGGCGGGGAATCGTCGACGAGATCGCCGGCGTCGCCGAGTTCGACGAGAAGAAGGAGGCCGCCTACGAGGAGCTCGACACGGTCGAAGAGCGGATCGGCGAGGCGGACCTCCGGATCGGCGAGAAGCAGGACCGCCTCGACCGGCTGGCCGATGAGCGCGAGACCGCCCTCCGGTACCAGAGGTTCCGCGAGGAGCTGGAGGAGTACCGCGGCTTCCTCAAGGCCTCCGAGCTGGAGGAGAAACGCGAGGCGCTCGACGACGTCGAGGACGACATCGACGGGGCGGAGGCCGATCTCGCGGAGCTCCGCGAGGAGCTCGACGCCAGACAGGGGAAGCTCACGCGCCTGGAGGAGGATCTGGCGGACCTCAACCACGAGATCGAGACGAAAGGCGAAGACGAGCAGATCGAGATCCGCTCGGAGATCGAGGAGGTGAAAGGCGAGATCTCGCGGCTGGAGGACAAGATCGAGGCGGCCGAGGAGCGCGCCGCGGAGGCGGAGACGGACCGGCGCGACGCGTTCGTCCAGATCGACCGCAAGGAGGAGACGATAGGCGACCTCGAGTCGGAGATCCGGGAGGTGAAAGTCGAGAAGGCCTCCGTCAAGTCCGAGATCGCGACGAAGCGCTCGGAGCTGGCGGAGGTCGAAGCCGAGATAGAGGGCGCCGACACCGAGTTCGACGAGCTGAAAGCCGAGCTGTCGGAGAAGAAGGCGGCGATCGAGTCGCTGCGCGAGGAGAAGAACGAGACGCAACGCGAGAAGGACCGCCTGCTCGACGAGGCGCGCCGCCGGTCGAACGCGGTGAGCGAGGCGCGGACCGAGCTGGAGGAGGCCCGCGAGTCGCTTCCCGAGCACAAAGCGCGGATCTCCGAGCTCCACAGCGAGCTCGACAAGGCGAGAAAGAACGAGGAGACGATCGAGGACGCCGTCGCCGACCTGTTCTCCGAGAAGGCGGAGCGGAGCGAGCGGCTGGAGGCGGTCGAGGAGGAGCTCCGCGAGAAGCAGAACGAGTACGCCAAGCTGGAGGCCGCCGCCGACCAGCGCGGCGACACCTCCTGGCCGCGCGCGGTGACGGAGGTGAAGAACGGCGGCATCGACGGGGTCCACGGCGCCGTCGGCGAGCTCGGCTCGGTGGAGGGCGAGTACGCGGAGGCGTGTGAGACCGCCGCCGGCGGCCGGCTCGCGAACGTCGTCGTCGACGACGACGGGGTCGGCTCGACGTGTATCGACTACCTCAAGCGGCGGAACGCGGGCCGGGCGACGTTCCTCCCCATCACAAAGATGGACGACCGGAGCCTCCCGCGGAAGCCCTCGCTGCCGGGCGTCGTCGACTTCGCGCGGAACCTCGTCGAGTACGACGCCGCCTACGAGTCGATCTTCTCGTACGTGCTCGGCTCGACGCTCGTCGTCGAGGACATGTCGACCGCCCGCGACCTGATGGGCGACTACCGGATGGTCACCCTCGACGGCGACCTCGTCGAGAAGTCCGGCGCGATGACGGGCGGCTCCGGCGGCGGCTCGCGGTACGCGTTCACCAAGTCCGGCGGCGGGAAGCTCGAACGGCTCGCGACGACGATCGCGGAGCTGGAAGACGAGCGACAGTCACTGCAGGCGGAGATCGACGACCTCGAGGGCGACATCGACGACGCGCGCGACCGGAAGGCCGACGCCGCGGAGCGGGTCCGGTCGCTGGAGGCGGACGTCGAGCGCGCCGAGGACGACTTGGCGGACGCCGAGGAGCGAATCGACGAGCTGGAGACCGAGCTCGAGGAGCTGGAGGCCGAACGCGAGTCGGTCGACGCGGAGATGAGCGAGCTGGACGCGGAGCTCGACGAGCTCGAGACGGAGATCGCGGAGCTGGAGGCCGAGATCGAGGACATCGAGGCGGAGCTCGCCGACTCGAAGATCCCGGAGCTCTCCGAGCGAGCCGACGAGATTCGCGCCGAAATCGCAGACCTGGAAGACCGGATGGACTCGCTCGACGGTCGACAGAGCGAGCTGGAGCTGGAAAAGGGGTTCGCCGAGGACGCGATCGAGGAGCACCACGACGCGGTCGAGCGGGCCCAGAACCGGAAGGCGGAGGCCGAGGAGGCGATCACCGAGCATGAGGCCGCGATCGAGGAGCGCGAGGCCGAGCTCGAGGAGAAGAAGGCGGCGATCGCCGACCTCGAGGAGGAGCTCGCGGAACTGAAGGCCGACCGCGAGGACCTCCGCGAGGAGATCAAGGAGGCGACCCGCGAGCGCGACGAGCAGCGCTCGCTCGTCGCCGACGCGGAGTCCGACCTGGAGGACCTGACGGACCGTCGCGACCGGCTGGCCTGGGAGATCGACGAGCTGGAGTCGCAGGTCGGCGAGTACGACGCCGAGGAGATCCCCGACCTCAACGAGGTCGAGTCTCGGATCGAGGAGCTGGAGGCCGAGATGGACGCGTTAGAGCCGGTCAACATGCTCGCGATCGACGAGTACGACGAGGTCCAGGAGGCACTCGAGACGCTCCAGGAGCGCCGGGACGTCCTCGTCGAGGAGCGCGACGGGATCGAGGAGCGCATCGAGGGGTACGAGGCGGCGAAGAAGAAGACGTTCATGGAGACGTTCGAGTCGATTAACGGTCACTTTGAGGACATCTTCGCGCGCCTCTCGGCCGGCAGCGGCGAGCTCCTCTTAGAGAACCCCGAGGACCCCTTCGAGGAGGGGCTGACGATGAAGGCGCAGCCCGCGGACAAGCCGGTCCAGCGGCTCGACGCGATGAGCGGCGGCGAGAAGTCGCTGACCGCGCTCTCCTTCATCTTCGCGATCCAGCGGCACAACCCCGCGCCGTTCTACGCGCTCGACGAGATCGACGCGTTCCTCGACGCGGTCAACGCCGAGCGCGTCGGCGAGATGATCGAGGAGCTGGCCGCGGACGCGCAGTTCGTCGTCGTCGGCCACCGCTCGGCGCTCTTGGAGCGCTCCGACCGCGCCATCGGCGTCACGATGCAGGGCGACAACCTCTCTGCGGTCACCGGGATGCAGTTCGGCGACGACGGCGGCGACGGCGACGGGGAGGTGACCGCGGATGACTGAGCCGCCGGAGCCGGCGGGGACGGGCGATGGCGACGCCGACGGCGTCCCGAGCCTCGACCTGACGAGCGAGCGCGACGGCGCGTCGCGGGACGGGTCGCTTCCGGAACCGCCCGCAGGCGGCGGGTCGACCGAGAGCGACGGAGATCGGGATGCAGACAACGCGGGCGACGACGCTGCAAACGAGGAGGACGGCGAGGTCGAGCCCGTCGAGCTCCTCGTCCAGCTCGCCGAGGAGGGCGAGATCGAGCCGTGGGACATCGACATCGTGCGGGTGACGGACGCCTTCCTGGACCGGCTCGACGAGACGGACCTCCGGACGACCGGGCGGGCGCTCTTCTACGCCAGCGTCCTCCTGCGGATGAAGAGCGACGGGATGTTGGCCGACGACGACGGCGAAGACGAGGAGCCCGAGCCGGAGCCGTGGGAGGTCGCGATGCAGGGCGGTGCGCCGGACCCCGCCGACGGCGGCTTCGACCCGGTCGACAAGCTGGAAGCGGAGATGGACCGCCGGCTCGACCGGAAGAACACGCGGGGATCCCCCGAGACCCTCGACGAGCTCGTCCGCGAGCTCCGGGAGGCCGAGCGCGGCTCGTGGTGGAAGGACTCCCGCGAGTACGACACCTCGGAGTCACCGCACGGCTACGCCCGCGGCACGCAGACGCTCGATTACCACACCGGCGACGAGTTCCGGCGGGACGGCGAGCCGACCGCGGGCGAGGCGACCGACCGCACTCACGACGAGGACATCGAGGAGGTGATCGTGGAGATCGACCACGTCCTCCGGACCCACTACGACCGCGGGCGCACGGAGGTGCTGTTCGCGGAGATCGAGACGGCCGGCGGGCGCCCCTTCATGACGTACCTCGCGCTGCTGTTCATGGCCCACCGAGGCTCGGTGCGGCTCCAGCAGGACGACCTGTTCGGCGACCTGTGGGTGAAAGACCCCGCGGCGATGACCGCGGAGTCGGAAGCGATCGCGGACTAGTCCGTTTTCGACGCCGTAGTCGGCTCCGGATCCCCGGCCGATCGCTTATAACTAATCGATGGAGAATCGACGGCGAATACTTCCAAAGCCCCAGTCGGCTCCGGTCGATGGGCTCGCTGTGCTCCTCAGTCGCTCGTTTCACTCGCTCCCTGCGGTGCTTGCGTCGCCCGTCTTCCCGGACCCGACTGCCCCTTTGAATCCCGTTCTCGCACCGAACGGCACCGCACCTCATACCTCCCCAGCCTCGTCGGACCGGCGCAGCTGCGCCGGTCCGACTCCCTCGCGCGTGCTGGCTCACGGCCTGTCGGCCGTTCGCAGGCACGCGCCACCGCACCGCCGTTTGTTTATAAGTAGTCGCCCAGCAGCGGCTCGACGCGCTCGCGGGTCTCTTCAGGGATCGCGTCGGTCGGCGTGTTGACGGTCCCCTCCAGCGCCGTGTGGGCCTCGCACTCCAGGTCGTCCGGGAGCGTCCGGACTGCCTCCTCGACGGCCGCTTTGATCGCCGCCTGGTTCTTCTCGGCGTTCTCCAGCACCTCTTCGAGCGTCACCTCGCTGTCCGCCTTCCAGACGTCGTAGTCGGTGACGCCCGCGATCGTCGCGTACGCGATCTCGGCCTCGCGGGCGAGCTTCGCCTCCGGGATCGCGGTCATGCCGACGAGGTCCCACCCCTGCGCCTTGTAGAACTCCGACTCCGCGCGCGTCGAGTACTGCGGGCCCTCGATGCAAACGTAGGTGCCGCCCTTCGCGACGTCGGTGTCGGCGGGGGCGGCGGACTCCGCGGCCGCAGTCAGGTGGTCGACCAGCTCCGGGCTGTACGGGTCCGCGAACGGCTGGTGGACGACGACGCCGTCGCCGTAGAAGGAGAGGTCGCGGCCCTTGGTGCGGTCGTAGATCTGGTCGGGGACGACGAGCGTGCCGGGCGCCAGCTCCTCCTTGAGGCTCCCCACCGCGTTCGACGCGAAGATGTGGGTGACGCCGACGCGCTTCAGCGCGTACATGTTCGCGCGGTACGGGAGGTCGGTGGGCGAGACGCCGTGGTCGGAGCCGTGTCGCGGGAGGAACGCGACCTCTTTCCCGGTGTCCGCGAACTCGCCGATCGTGATCGCGTCGCTCGGCTCGCCGTAGGGGGTGTCGAACTCCACTTCGCGCACGTCGGTTAGGGGGAGCGCCTCGTAGATGCCGCTGCCGCCGATGAAGCCGATGGTGCTCATACCCGGAGTGCGCCCGCTCGCTACTTATAAGGAGTGAACGCGGTCGGCGCCGCGCGACCGACGCGCATCACAGCAGCCACCGCACCGCCGCCAGCGCGAGCGCGCTCACGACGAGCAGGTGGACGAGCACGGCGCCGACGGCCGCGCCGCCCACCGCGCGCATCTCCCGGATCCGTATCGAGAGGCCGAGACCGACGAACGCCAGCGTGAACAGCGCGTCCGAGACCCGCCCGATCGACTCCAGCGCGGCCGGCGAGAGGATCCCGCTGTTCGCGACCGCGGCGACCGCGAGGAAGCCGAGCAGGAACTTCGGGAACTCCGCCCACAGCCGGCGCACGCCCGGCTCGGTGGCCGACCGCGCCGCGTACGCCAGCGAGTAGGCGACCGCGACGCCGCCCAGAAGCGAGTTGCGCGCGAGCTTCGTCACGGTCGCCCACTGGCCAGCCTCCGGCGAGTGCGCGAACCCCGCGGCCGCGACGGGGCCCGTCGAGAACATGCTCACGCCGGCCCAGACGCCGAACTGGCGGCCGGTGAGTCCGAGCCACTCGCCCGCGATCGGAAACGCGACGAGCGTGACGGCGTCGAACAGGAGGACGGTCGCCGCCGCGAACGTGATCGCCGACCCGCGCGCGTCGAGCACGCGCCCGATCGCGACGACCGCTGAGACGCCGCAGATGCTCGCGCCCGCGGCCAGGAGCGAGGGCGTGGCACCGTCGAGCCGGAAGAGGGTCCGCGCGACCAGCTCGGCGAACAGGAGCCCACCGGCGACGGTGACGACGACCATGCCGAGGACCGTCGGTCCCGCGGCGAGGAACTCCTCGACGACGACGGCCGCGCCGAGCAGGACGATCCCGGTCTCCAGGAACAGCGTGTCCACGCCGACGCCGGGCTCCGCGGCCTCGGGCGTGCCGACCGCGTTGCCGACGAGCGCCCCGAGCGCGACGGCGACGACGAGCGGCTGGAGCCCGTCGACGGCGCCGGCGACGAGGGTGGCGACGGCCGCGCCGCCGACCAGCAGCGCGATCCCGGGAACGTACGGGCGGGCGGCGGCGACGATCCCCATCAGCGGGGAGCCGCCGGAAGCAGTCCGACGAGCTGGGCGGCGAGGTGGACGGCGACGACGGCCAGTCCGAGCGCGAGCGCCTGCCAGCCGCGGTCGAGCGCGGTCCACCGGTCGACGAGGGGGGAGGCTGCGTCACCGCTGACGGACGCGTCGTCGACCCCGCCTCGCTGTTCGTCAGGGGTGTCCGGTGCCATGCACCCGGGTCGACGCGCTCGACGTATATAACAACGGACTCAGCGGCGATCCTCGGATCGAAACGGGGGCCGTCCGGGCCGTCGACCGCCCGGTGTTCGAACGGTCGGGCGACTCGAGCGGGACGGACGGGACTGTCTACGCGAAAAGCCGGCGAACGGTGTCGATCGGGGGGCGAGGGCTCTCGGTCAGGCGACAGCCGTCATCGGCCGGGGGCACTCCCCGCGGCGTCGCCCGCGCGCTCGGCCGCGTCGCCTCCGCCGGGAGTCATGCCGCTGATCGTCTCGCCGATCCCGCCCGACGCGTCACCGGCCGATGAACCGATCTCGGCGAGGATCTCCTGTACGAACGCGGGGGCCTGCGAGGCGGCGTCGGCCGGCGGACCGGCCTGCAGGGCCACCGTCGCCGCGTCGGCTGCGAGCGTTGCCGTCGTGAGCGGATCTGCTTCGAACATTGCAACTCGTCGTACCGGGTGGTCGAATAAAAGGAGAGACGGCCCTACAGCCGGTTTTGGCGGGATTGTCTCCGATTTGCACCGGTCGTATCCGGCTCAACTCGGATGACCGCGGCAGATCCCTGTGTGGGGAGCGGGAGGGTGGATTCCCGACCGGTTCCGCGCGGCGCGCGGGCGGGTCCGAGTGTCGACGGGTCAGTCGTCGGCTTCGGCGGGGACGCGGTCGTCGGGGTCGTCGTCATCGGCGTCGCTCGCGGCCGCCGGGTCCGCCGCGGCCGCGTCGTCGACGCGCGGGAAGTTCTCGATCGTCGCCTCGCGGAACGCCGCCTCGTCGAACTCGTGGTCCGCGTCGAAGAAGTCGAGGACGGTCTGCACGTCGGCCATCGCGTTCTTCAGCGCGGTGGAGGCGCCGGGCGAGGGCGTGATGTTGAACAGGATCCCGTCGCCGGTGATCTTCGCTTCGCCCATGTCGAGCGTCTTGTTCTCCGTGTCGACGATCTGGGGGCGCACGCCGCCGTACCCCTTCGCGCGCTCGATGTCGTCGGCGTCCACGCTCGGGACGACCTTCTGGACGTCCGGCAGGAACGCGCGCTTGCCGACCTCGGGGATGTCGTAGACGAGGTTTCGCACCACGTAGGGGAAGAGGATCCGGTCAGAGAGGATGTTGAGATAGCTCAGGATAGACGCGGGCGAGAAGCCGAACACGTCGGCGAAGTCGCTCACGGTGGAGAGCTCGCCCCGTTCGAGGGCGGGGATGAGCTTCGCCGTGGGGCCGAATCGGGTGACGCCCTGGTCGTGGACGTCGGCGTCGCCGTGGACCGCCGCGAACGGGAGCTTCTTCATCTGGAGCGTGTACACCTTCCCGTTCAGCAGGTCGTCGGCGAGGAAGAAGCTCCCCGCGACGGGCAACAGCGACATGTCCTCGCCGTACCCCATCTCCTTGGCGAACTGGAGGCTGTGGGAGCCGGCGGCGACGACGACGGCGTCGGCCTCGAAGTCGCCGTCGTCGGTCCCGACGGTGAAGCCGTCGCTCCCCTCCTCCACGTTCTCGACCGTCGTGCCGAGGTGGACGGAGACGCCGTCCTCCTCGCGGGCGTCGTCGACGAACGACTGCGCGACCGCGCCGTAGTCGACGACGTAGCCGTCCGGCGTCTGAAGCGCCGCGAGCTCGACGTCCGGGTCCCGGCCCTCGACGACCTTCGGCTCCAGTTCGGCGATCTCCTCGCGACCGATTTCCCGGAGCTTCGGATAGAGGTCGCCGAACCCGTTCTCGTGGTAGCGCTCGTCGAGCTTGGCGCCCTCCTCGGCGCCGACGCCGAGCACCATCTTGCTCCGCTTGCTGTGCATCTCGCGGTCGGGGTCCGTCCCCTCGAGGTAGCCCGCGAGCATCTCGGCGCCCTCCTTGACCTCCTCGGCCTTCTCCAGAGTGTAGTTCGTCTCGATGTCCCCGAAGTGGAGCGTCTGAGAGTTGTTCGTGCGGTTGGAGTTCACCGCCGCGATCTCCCGCTCCTTCTCGATCAGCGTGACGTCGTCGACGTCGGTGAACTTCGCGACCGTGTACAGGAGCGACGCGCCGCTTATCCCCCCGCCGACGATGATCAGATCAGTGTGCTCGGTCATACGTGGTGAAAGCTCTCACTCCCCGAAACAACCTCGGCGGTTAACGGTCTTGCTATCTTCGAGCGCTGATCCGGCGGTAGAGGACCTACGTTCGTCGTTTTGTTGATTCGACAGTCGTCGAACACAGCGGCGCGGCTCGGAACGACGAGGTCGGTCTATCCCCCGTCTCGGGCGTCCCGGTACCGGTCGCGGAGGGTCGCGAACAGCGCCCGGCCGGTATCGGTCCGGAGGCGCGGTTCGGCGGTCGCGAAGAACTCGTCGAGATCGTCGTACTCGCGGAACGCGTCCGGGTCGCCGGCGGCGGGGTCGTACCGGTCGTCGCGCTCGTAGATCACGGCCTGGAGACAGACGTCGAGGAGGTCGCACTCCTTGACGAGGACCGCCTCCGGCGACTCGCGGGCCTCGTACGCCTCCCACGCGTCGCGGACGCGGTCGGGGAGCGGCCCGGCGAGGTCGACCATCGCCTCGCGCTCGGCGACCTCCTTAGCCTCCGGATCTACCGGGTCCGCAGTCGGGTCGGCACGGGTCGCGACGTCGCCCGTCTCCGCCTCGGCGACGTCGTGGACCACCGCGAGCCGGAGCGCGCGGTCGAGGTCGAGCCCGGGGAGGTCCGCTCGGAACCGGTCGCCGAGCGCCAAGACGAGGTACGCGACGCCCCACGCGTGCGCGGCCACCGACTCGGGGGCCTCGACGCCGCGGAGCTGCCAGCCCGTGCGTCGCTCGTCTTTGAGCGCGTAGGCGTCGAGGAGGGCGTCGAGTGCGGTCTCGGCGTCGCGGGCGTCCTCACCGCCGGACTCCGGCTCGTCGTCGGCCATCGCGGGCGGCTACTCGGCGAGCGTCCAGGCGTCGTCGCCGGCGCGGTCGGCCACGCCGCGGCGGACCATCTCGTCGAGCACCTCGTCGAGGCGGCCGGGCTGGGCGACTTCCATCTCGATGCGACCGATACTGTGGTACTCCTCGAGGTAGTGGCGGACGTCCTCGCGGTCGAAGGCGTCCTGCTCGGCGCGCTCCATCGCGCCCTCGGTGAGGTCGATCATGTCCTCGAGGAAGTTCCACGGGTAGACGACCCACGTCCACTGTTCGAGCCGCTCCCCCACGAAGTCCGGCTGGAACTCGGAGGTGCCGAGCAGTTGGAGCGTCGCGGTGCGGACCTCGCCGGCGTTCCGGTCGTCGACGTACTCCTCGGCGCGGCGGATCGAGCCCCCGGTGTCCGCGATGTCGTCGATGATCAGGACGTCTTTCCCCTCGACGCTGCCCTCCGGCATCGGGTAGCGGATCTGTGGCTCGCCGCTCTTCTCCGCGGTCCCGACGTAGTGTTCCATCTTGAGGCTCGTGAGGTCGTTGAGCCCGAGGAAGTCGCAGACGCACCGCCCCGCGAACCAGCCGCCGCGGGCCAGCGCGACGACCACGTCCGGCTCGAAGTCGGCGCGTTTCACCTCGTTCGAGACGTTGCGGCAGAGCCCGTAGATGTACTCCCAGGTGGTGAGGGTGCAGTCGAAGTCGTCCGGGAGATCGCTCATACGGCCGTTCCTCCCACCCGCGCGTTCATAAGGGTTTAGCAACGCTCCCGGAGAGCAACCGACCGCGGCGAGCGTCGCGACATATCCAGCTCGAAACAGCGGTGGCGTGCGCCTGCGAGCGGCCGGGAGGCCGCGAGCAGCCCGCGCGAGGGAGGCGGCGGTCCGGCGCGGCTCCGCCCGCGCCGGGCCGTCCGCCGAGGCTGGGGAGGCGTGAGGTGCGGTTGCGGTGCGGTCGGGTGGGTTGGAGGTACTCGCCGTCGATCTGTCGTCGACTATGTAACGGTAGCCGGCTCGGGCTTTGGCGGTATCCGTATCGGTCGCCAATGTATGAGCAACGACGCAGAGATGAGTTCAGTTCGCTTTCGGAAGTTTGATCTTGAACACCGACCCTGTTGAGTCAGTATCCTCTACCCAGATCTCACCTCCAAAATTCCGAACCAATGTCGCCGTAAGATACAGACCCATCCCGGTACTCGAGCTCGCTGCTCCTTTCGCCTGTTTGTCGAAGAGCAATTCTTTTTGATCGTCCGGGATTCCCGGTCCGTTATCCGCGATCTGTATGACGACCGCTGTTCCGGTATCAGCGAATGAGACGGTGGTCTGTGGTTCCGCTGTGTCGTTATGCTGTACCGCATTATTCAGCACATTTCGAAACACCGACGAGAGGAGATCGTTCGCCAGCAGCGAAACATCCGGTATCTCACCGTCAACAACGAACGTTGTATTCGGATACATTTCTCGGCGAATATCGATCTCCGTCTGGAGTATCGACTTGAGAGGTACTGATCGTAGATCCATCTCATCGTCCTCTACGATCAATTCGACGTAGTCACGAGTCGAGTTAATCAATTCGACGATATTTCGGCCGGAGGACAGCGTTTTCTGTAAATATTCGCGACCCTCCTGATCGACGTGATCTTCAAGAAATTCCATCCAGCCGAGGATAACAGCCATATCGTTTTTAATGTCGTGACGAAGAATTTGGTTCAGTACCGCTAATTCCTCTTCACGGTGCTTCTGCTCCGTGATGTCGGTCGAAAGGCCGATTACGTGTGAGAGATCTCCATTCGTGTCCCAAATCGGAATTTGTTCAGTTTTCATCCATCGAACTTCCCCATCCGGTCGAACGATCCGCGCCTCATATTCTATTTCCGACAATTCCTCCGGATCCTGTTCCATTTGGGAACGGACGAAGTCGCGATCGTCCGGATGGATCGTTTCGAGTAATTGGGCGGGGTCGTCCCGGAGCACATCGGCAGAGATCCCCCAGAGCTTTTCGAACCCATCGCTGATATAATCAAATGTTCCCGGTTCGGACACTGTCCAGATCGTCGTTCTGTCGAGATGATCCACTAGTGCAGAAAGTTCCTCAGTTGTTTGAGCACACGTATCCGTCATACTATCTTGCTCGGTTCATTTCACATAAAGTCTCGTTGCAGCAGCGGATACTGCAGATCATGGAGAAGTATACAACAGGTGTTGTCAGTTATGCAATATAACTGTTTGATGCGAACAAACCCAGATCACTCTGCGCGAGATTTCCGCGAGATATGTGTATCCTATGAGATAGTTAAATGTCATTTGAACTGGTAGGATTCTCGGCGCTTAATTCGCGCTCTTCAGCGACCGGCTGTTTCAGTCGAGAGTGCGTCTGAACAAGTAGATTTCAACAGAGCCTGCGAACCACGAACGCGAACTTCTCGAATTCGCGTCGACTCGACACGGACAAGCCACGTATCGGTCCCGACACGATTTAGGTGACCCGCCCGCAACGGGTCGGTAATGAGCACTCAGGCCGCGACGGAGGAGCGGACGGTCGTGATCGGGCTGGAGGTCCACGTCCAGCTCGAGACCGACACGAAGATCTTCTGCGGCTGTTCGACGGAACCCGAAGCGGACGAGGAGCCCAACACGCGCAC
>NZ_JAXRUU010000074.1:0-12513 GCF_034497445.1 Halorubrum sp. AD140 | reverse complement strand
CGCCCGACGCCCGCCGACCGGGTCCCGGTGAACGCGACCGTCGGCGACGGCGACCCCGAAGCGACCGCCGCCGCGGCGAAGCGGGCCGTCGACGAGGGGTTCGGCTGCGTGAAGGTGAAGGTCGGCGCGAGACCCCTCGCCGCCGACGTCGAGCGCCTTCGGTCGGTCCGGGAGGCGGTCGGCGACGACGTCGCGCTCCGGGCCGACGTGAACGGCGCGTGGGACGCCGCGACCGCGCGGGCGGCGCTGGAGTCGTTCGCGCCCCTGGGGCTCGAGTACGTCGAACAGCCGCTCCCCGCGGCCGACCTCGCGGGCGCGGCCGGGCTTCGGCGCGAGTCGGCCGACGACGCTGCCGCGCCGCGGGTTCCGATCGCACTCGACGAGTCGGTGGCGCGTCACGGCGTCGGCGCGGTCCTCGACGCCGACGCCGCCGACGTCGTCGTGTTGAAGCCGATGGCGCTCGGCGGGCCGGACCGCGCGCTCTCGGCGGCGACGCGCGCGCTCGCGGCCGGCGTCGAGCCGGTGATCACCACCACCGTCGACGCGGTGGTCGCGCGGACCGCCGCGGTCCACGTCGCGGCCGCGGTCCCCGATGTCGCCCCCTGCGGGCTCGCCACCGGCGCGCTGCTCGCCGAGGACCTCGCGCCGGACCCGTGCCCGGTCGCGGACGGCGAGGTGTCGGTGCCGGAGGGCCCGGGGCTCGCCGGCGACGCGTTCGACGGGCTCCGCTGAGGGCGACGCGGCCGCCGTTCGTCCCGGCCCGCGGCCGCGCGTCGATCCGCTCCGCGGCCGTCCCGCTACCCCTCGACGACCTCGACGGTCCCCTTCATGTCCCGCGTCTGGTGAGGGGTACAGACGTACTCGTAGGTGCCCGGTTCAGTGAACGCGTGCTCGAACGTGGCCCCCTCCTCGGCGACGAGGTCCGACTCGAAGGCGCCGTCTCCGGCGACGACGTCGTGGCTCCCGCCGACTCCGGTCCACTCCCAGACAACGGTCGTGCCCGGGTCGACGCGGACGACCGCGGGCGCGAACGCGAACCCGCCGTCCGCGCCGACGTCGACCGTGACGGTCTCCTCGCCGGTCCGATCGACCGGTTCCGCGTCCTCATCTTCCTCTCCGGGGAGGAGCGCGCCGGTACAGCCCGAGAGTCCGGCGGCTGCGACGGAGCCGGCGGCCGCGAGCAGCTCGCGTCGCGTTCGCACGTTCATGCCGGAACGAGGGACCGGACGGGTTAAAACGTCCCGAGCCGCGACGCACGGAGTGCTTCGCGCGAACGGCGACGAGGGAAAGCGGCTTGTACCGTCACGGCCGAATGACGGGTATGAGCGAGTGGACCGACGCCATCGTCGGGGAGCGCATGACGGTCGACAACCAGTTCACCGACCGGGTGGCCGCCTCGCGCTTCTCCAGCCAGGAGTGGGGGCTGATCATGACCGCAGCCGAGTTCGAGATCGAGGACGCCGACGACCCCGAGGCCGCCCGCATCGTCGCCGACACCTCCAGCCTCCCGGCGATCATGCCGGAGCTGGAGAACGTCCGGTCGCAGGTCGCCGCGATGGGCGGCGCGCCGTCACAGGGGTCCGGAGGCGGTGGGTCCGGCGGCGGCCTCCTCGATTCGATCAAGGGCGCGCTCGGCCTCGGTGGCTCCGACGCCGACGGTCCCTCGGACGAGGAGCTCGACGCGGCCGAGCGGCTCGTCCAGGAGTACGCCGACGAGCTCCAGGCGCACCTGGAGGACAAGGGTCGGTGGGAGCAGGTCAGGGTCGCGTATCAGGAGTGAGGGACTCTCGGCCGGCGGGCGCTCGCCGCGTCACTCGATGTCGCCGCTACGGAACAGCGTCAGCTCCTCGGCCTCGTAGATGCTGATCAGCTCGCTGACGATGTCGTCGTACTCCTCGTCGTCGACTCGGAGCGCGTCGAGCCGTTCGACCGTCTCCTCGTCGAGGTGGACCTGGGGCATACGCGACGATTCGTCGGCTAGGTAATAAAAACACTCGGTGGACACCATCGAGTGGCTCCGGAACGGCGCCTACTCCGTCCAGTACTGTTCCGGACGAGGGTGGTCGTCCGACCCGTCTCGTAACAGGCGTCGAACGCGTACCTCGAGTTCCGTCTCGGTCAGTTCCTCGCTCGGGAGAACGGCCTCGTCACCGACCCGTACGAGCCCGTCCGGCTCGGTGCGCCACTCCAGTAGTTCGGCCGTGGTCAACGATGCCCGTTCTCTCTCGGACAGCCCTGCGAGTTCGGTCAGATCGGAGAAGTAGTCGCGTATCACGATGTAATCCGTGCCGAGTCGAGCCAATACCGTAAGTATCGAAGATCGGACGGTTTGGTACGTGTTCCCATCGAAGGATTCTATCGAGATATCACTCACCGGGAGCCCCTGATTCGACGCGATCACGCCCGCAGGATCTCCGACGATCCGACCGCGGTCGTGGGGAGCGCCCGTGGAGAGACGAACGCTCGCAGCGAACGGAACCCCGGCGGCCAGCAGTCCGACTGTCTTTCGGAGTCGGTCCGGAGTCAGCGGGTCTTCGGACACCACGGCCCCGAGCCCACCGTTCTCGACCGCGACGACTCCGTCGTCGACGGCGTCCGTGTCCTCGAAAATCGTCAGCGCTGGCGCGTCGTCGAGGGCCGCGAGCGCGACCGGGCCGTCGGACGCGGTGACCTCGCCGCTCTCGACGGGGAGCCCGCAGTACGCGATATCGACGTCGGGATCCGAGAGGACCGCCGCGGCGGTCTCGGCGTCCGGCCGGTCGAGCACCTCCCACTCGCCGACTCCCTCCGGCACGGCCGGATCGGAGAGGACGCGACGGAGCGCCGCCCCGCGCTCCCGCGAGCCGGCCAGCGCGACGACGCGCACCTCGCCGCGCGCGGCGATCGTCCGGCGAAGCCGGTTCTCGTAGCTCGCAGTCGTCAGCACCGACGTGCCCGCGGGAAGCGGGTCGTCGTCCGGATCCGGCACTCCGCCCGACGGCGCGAGCCACGGCGACGTCGCGAGCGCCGTCGGGGCGTCTGGATCGGGAGGCTCGGCCGCGCCGCGCACCCGCACCGGCGCCAGTACGTGCACGAGGTGCGGGAGGAGCTCGGCGCCGGCGGGGCCCGGTCGGAGCACGGCCTCGGTCGGCCAGTCCGGCGCGTAGGGCGCGACCGTCTCGGGACAGACCTCGAGGTACTCCATCAGCCGGTCGCTCATCGATCGGTCTGCGAGCTTCGGCGGGTAGAACGGGAGTTCCGGACCGACCTGCTCGTACTCGTACCGGTCGGAGGGAACGTACCCCTCGGTCCGCGCGAGCGTGTCGAGGAAGAACCACGTCCGGAGCAGCTCCTCCGCGCGCTCCTCGAGCGCGACCCCCTCGGTCGGCAGCGACTCGACATAGCCGGTGTCGAGCCGGATCGCGGGCGCGTCACCGACGACCATCCGCGCGCCGAGGTAGTACGAGAGCGTCGAGAGCCGGTAGACGTCCGCGTACTCGGGGCGGACGACCACCTCGACGCCCGTGTCCGGGGCGACGAGCGGGCTCGGGACGTCGAGCTCGTCGCCGCGTTCGATCCGCGGCGGGTACCCGCGGAGCGTCGGCCACGAGCGCTCGGGGGAGAACTCCTTTATCGACGAGCCGAGCACCGAGACCGCCTCCGCCAGCGCGACCGGGTCGTCGGGGACCGTGATCGTCGCCTCCGGCCGAGCGTGGAGCGACCGCGCGCCGACCGTAACGGTGATCGGCCGATCGAACCCGACGTCGACTGGCCCGGAGTCGGCCATGCCGGTCGTCTCGGCCGCAACGTCGGGGGCTCGGATCAGCACCTTGGTCGCCCCGCTGACGTCGACGCAGTACGATCCCCGCGGGAGCTCCATCGGCTCGTCGAGCCGCGCGACGAACTCGCCGTCGGCCGTGCGGACGCTCACTGACGAGTACTCGGGGACCGAGATCGATCCCGCCTCGAAGCTGATCGCCCTGTCGACCGGAAACGGAAACAGGTCCGTGAGCGCGGGCTGCGGCTCGGGCTCGCGGTCCAGTACCAGTCGGAGCTCCGTCCCCTCGATCGCGTCGCGAACGCGGAGCGTCTCGCCGTCGACCTCGAACCCCACTCGCCCACCGGACGCGTCGCCTGTCACTGTCAAGTGATGTATCTTCAACAGATATCAGCGTGTCGGTGCTTTCTCGGGATGTGACATCGCTCCCCCCTGAGAACCGAATTTTCACCCATTAGCGTGAATTCAAACTCCGGTACTGGACTCCGTTCGACCTGTCAGCTCGTCGGGGACGAGTCGATGGAACTCGAACGCGACGTCCTTCGGGGGCCGGCCGAAGACGTCCACGAGCGGGATGTGGACCTTCTGAAGCCCCTCCAGCGACTCCGCGGCGACCGACGCCTCGGTGGTCTCTTCCAACCGACCCTTCGCGATGACGCTCTGCCACCCGTCGTCTCGCTGTCCGTAGACAACGAACGTCACGTGGCGGCCGGCGACGTCTCCCTTGTCGCTCTCGGGCCCGACGGCGAGCCTGAAGTAGAAGGTCGCCTCTGAGGCGTCGTAGCCGTAGGAGACCGGCACGGAGTGGGGCGGTTCGTCGTCCGAACTCGGAAACGAGATGACGCCGGTGCCGCCGGTGCCGAGGAACGCATCGCGCTCGTCGGCGTCCATCGCTATCGACGCTGTGTCACTCATAGTGAATACTACGGCGGACGCGATCATAAGTGTCTCCCCGAGGACACCGCAGAACCCTCGGAGAGACGCTCCGGTGACGACGATGGGTTCACCACGCCGGCAGACGGGCGCAGTGACGGCAGTCTTAACAGCCGACAGACGCGACTCGCCGTCATGAACGAGGCCGTGGCGACCGTTCTCGGCGAGGCGTTTCCGGACCGGTCGGTCGAGCGCCTGACCGCCGCGGGCGTCTCGTGGAACGGCGCCAACGAGACGGTCGGCGTCGTCTTCGCGGACGGCGCGCGGGCGTTCTGCAAGGTCGCGGTCGACGGCGACGGCACCCGGGTCGCTCGCGAGCTCGCGGTGTTGCGGCACGTGACGACCCGGCGACCCATCGCGGCGCCGGAGGTGCTCGCGGCCGACTCGGGCGCGGGCGTGCCGTACCTGATCACGGCGCCCGCGCCCGGACGCGAGCTCCTCGGCGTGTGGGAGGAGCTGGGGGAAGGTGACGGTGGAGAAGCCGACAGGGAGGCGCTGCTCCGGCGCGTCGGCGCGACGCTCGCGACGCTCCACGCGGCGCGGTTCGATCGACACGCCGAGATCGTCGGCGGCGACGGTCGGGGCGGGCTCGACCTCGACCCGGCGCCGTGGCCGGACGTGCTCTTGAAAACGATCGATCGAACCCGCGAGATCGGCACGTCGGAGCGGCTCGCCGACCACTACGACGCCGTGATCGACTGCGTCGAGGCGAACCGCGACCGCCTCTGCGACGCGCCCGCGGCGCTGCTCCACGGCGACGTCGCGATGCCCAACCTCTTCGTCGACGATGCCGGGGCGGGACGCGGCGGCGGGGTCGAAGAAGACGACGGGCTCGCCCCGATCGACTGGGAGCTCGCCGACGTCGGCGATCCCGCGCGGGACCTGGTGCGGGCGGAAGACCAGCTCCTCAACGGGTTCGACAGCGAGGGCCCGGAGCGGTACGCGGCCGCCCTCCGGGCCGGCTACCGCGAGCGCGCCGGCGGGCTCCCCGAGGGGTTCGCGGCCCGGCGGCCGGTGTACGAGGTCGTCCGGATGCTCGGGCGGTCGGGGTTCATCGACCAGTGGACGACCCACCTCGACGAGCCGACGGACGCGCTCGTCGAGCGGGCGGAGGCGGAGCTGCGGGCGCGGCTGGCGGCGGTGTGAGGGAGGGTCGAGCGCGGCCGACCGCTTCTCAGCGGTTCCAGGCCGCGTCGTCGGGATCGATCCGTCGGGCGCCGGGCGTCAGCGCGTCGACGGCGTCGAGCGCCGTCTCGGGGACGTCGACGTCGACGGCGCGGCGGTTCTCGGCGACGTGGTCGCCCGTGGCCTTCGGGATGGGCGTGACGTCGCGGGCGAGCGCCCACGCGAGCGCGAGGACGGCCGGCGGGCAGTCGTTGCGCTCCGCGATCGCGAGGAACTCCGCGTCGTCGAAGAGGTCGCCTCGCGCCAGCGGCGAGTACCCGACGAGCCGGTGGTCGAGCTCGGCCGCGAGCGCGCGGAGCTCGGGCTGTCGGAAACGGGGGTGACACTCCACCTGGTGGGCGGCGATCGGCGCGTCGAGGATCTCCCGGGCCTCGCGGAGCAGCTCCGGCGTGAAGTTCGAGACGCCGACGTGGTCGGCGAGCCCCTCCTCGCGCAGCTCGTCGAACGCCGGGAGCGTCGCCGCGGCGTCGTACGCCGCGATCGGCCAGTGGACGTACAAGAGGTCGACGCGGTCGAGTCCGAGCCGGTCGAGGCTCTCGCGCGTCGTCTCGCGGACGTCGTCGGGCGCGAGGTTCTCGGGGTGGACCTTCGTGGCGACGACGACGTCCTCGCGGTCGACGGCGGCGGCCGCGATCCCCTCGCCGACCGCGGCCTCGTTGTCGTACATCTGTGCGGTGTCGACGTGGCGGTAGCCGGCCTCCAGGGCGGCGGTCACGGTGGCGGCGCACGTCTCGGGATCGTCGAGTCCGGAGGTGCCGAGCCCGAGCGGCAGGTCGAGTGGCGGCATACCGTGGGTACCGGCCGCGAACGCAAAAGGGTGCGCTCACCGGAACGGACCGCTGGCTTCCGGCGGTCCCGCGTCGCGGGGGACGGGGCCCGGGGCCGGATCCGGCAGTGGCGTTTTCACCGGCCAGGAAACCCCTCGGCCCTATATGAGTCGGGGAGCGCGTAGGTCCGCACATGACCGCCGGGATTCACGTCGAGCTCGCGGTGTCGGCCTGCGACGGCTGCCCCGTGGCGGCGCTCTCGTCGAGCACCGCCGTGGAGGACCTCCGGGTCGATTCGGGGGACGACCGCGTCGAGTTCGTCGCCGCCGACCCGCCCGAGGACCCGCCGAGCGGACTGGATCTCGTCGAGTTCGCCGGCCGGGCGCACGGCCGGTACGAGATCGCGTGTGGGCGGGAGGGGGCCGGTGGGTGCCGCGCAACTGACGACGCGGCGACCGTTGGGGGCCGCGCAACTGACGACGCGGCGACCGTTGGGGGCCGCGCAACTGACGACGCGGCCACCGACGGCGGTGTGGTGGTAGCCCCGCCCGGTGCCAGGGCCACGGCAGAGGTGCCGAGTGCCCGACCGGAAGCGGACGCGCTCGACGGTCCCGACGGGGCTGCCGGCGCCGCCTCCGCGGACGGCGAAGGCCCCTGCACCGACTGTTCCTGCGGCGGGCTCCCGCGGGCGTTCGGGAACTTCCCGGTGTCGCCGCGGCGGACCGAGATGACCGACGGCGAGCTCCGCGTCTCGTTCGTCCTGACGGGCCACGAGGAGCTCCGGGCGATCGTCGACGAGTGCGAGGCGGCCGGCCTCGACGTCGAACTGCGACGGCTCTGCGTCGACCGGGGGAACGCCGACGACGGGGAGGGCTCCTGCGGCGACGTCGTCCCGGTCGACCTCGCGGGAGTCACCGACCGACAGGCGGAGATCGCGGCGGTCGCCGCCCGGAAGGGGTACTTCGAGGCGGGCGGCGCGTCTGCGGACGAGGTCGCCGCGGAGTTCGACCTCGCGAAGTCGACGGTGTCGGAGCACCTCAGAACCGTGACGGCGGCGCTCTTCTCACAGCTGTTCGGCGACGGCGGCAGTACTTAAACCCCCGAACAGTTCGCCGGCAGATACCCGGGAGGTTCGACCGTAGTGATCAGTAGCGGAGTCGAACCGATCGGTTCGGCTCCGTCCACCCATGACCCAGTGGACACAGCTCGGACCGCGGGAACGCGAGCTCCTCGCCGTCCTGCGACGCGCGGACGGGGGCCTCACGACCCGCGACCTGCTCGACGCGGTCGTCAGCCGCGGCGACGACGTCGCGTACACGACGGTCAAGCGGACCGCTGACCGGCTCGTCGAGAAGGACCTCGTCGAGCGCGAGACGGAGCGGTACCGCGGGACCCCGCGTCACCGCTACCGCTTCGACGCGGACGCCGCCCGGGACCGGCTCGTTCCGGAGTTCGTCGACGAGCTCCGGACGGTGCTCGGCGACCCGGCGGTCGAGCGGATCGCTCGGACGGTCCGAACGGACGACGACGGCGCCGACGGCGGGGCCGACGCCACCACCAGACAATGACCACACACCCCAACGAGAGCGACGAGCGGACGGAACGGACCGACGAACACGACGACGCGGAGTCGGGGGAACCGACCGCAGCCGACGAGGAGGGGGCCGCCGCCGCGGCCGACGACGAGCCCGAGATCGTCGACGGGCGGACGATCGAACACCTGCTCACCGACCACGAGCGTGACATCGCCGCCACCGCGAAGGGCACCGACGCGACCGCGGCGAAGCGGCCGACCCTCGATCTCCCGCGGTTGGAGCTCGGACGGCGCGACTTCATGAAGGCCGGCGCGGTGGCCGGTGCGATGGGGTCGCTCGCGGGCTGTACGAGCATCCTCGCGGACGAGGACGGCGAGGACGACGGGGGCGCGGCCGCGAGCGGCGACCACACGGTCCCGCCGGGCGAGCACGACGAGTACTACGGGTTCCTCTCCGGCGGCCACACCGGGGAGATCCGCGTCGTCGGCCTCCCGTCGATGCGGGAGCTGATGCGGATCCCGGTGTTCCAGGCGGAGAGCGCCCGCGGCTTCGGTCACGACGCGAGGACGAGCGAGCTCCTAGAAGAGGCCGGCGGCTACACGTGGGGCGACACCCACCACCCGCGGGTCTCCCAGACCGACAACGACTACGACGGCCGCTGGCTGTTCGTCAACGACAAGGCGAACGGGCGGATGGCCCGCGTCGACCTGAAGTACTTCGAGACGGACGCGATCACGAACGTCCCGAACTGTCAGGGGGTTCACGGCGCCTGCATGCAGCTGCCGGACACGCAGCTCGTCTTCGGCGTCGGCGAGTTCCGCGTCCCGATGCCGAACGACGGACGCGACGTGGACGACCCCGACGAGTACGGCTCCGTCCTCACGGCCATCGACCCGGAGACGATGGACATCGAGTGGCAGGTCCAGGTCGACGGCAACATGGACAACGGCGACGGCGGCAAGGAGGGCCGCTGGTTCTTCGCGACCGGCTACAACAGCGAGGAGGGGGTCACCGAGGCGGAGATGACCCGCTCCGACCGCGACTACGTGAAGGCGTTCGACATCCCGGCGATCTGGGACGCCGTGGAGAACGGCGACTACGAAGAGATAAGCGGCGTCCCCGTCGTCGACGGGAGGAAAGAGAGCTCGCTCAACCAGGGCGACCGCCCGATCGTCCGCTACGTGGCGACGCCGAAGAGCCCCCACGGGATCAGCGTGACGCCCGACGGAAAGTACGCCATCGCATCCGGGAAGCTCGACCCGAGCTGTACGGTCATCGGGGTCGAGGAGATCGCCGAGGTCGACGACCCGCAGGACGCGATCCTCGGGCAGCCCCGGATCGGCATGGGGCCGCTCCACACCGCCTACGACGACCGGGGGCACGCGTACACGACGTGTTTCATCGACTCCGTCGTCGTCAAGTGGGACTACGAGGAGGCCGTCGAGGCCGAGGCCGGGTCGGAGGAGCCGGTCATCGAGCGCCACGACGTGCACTACAACCCCGGCCACCTCATCGCCGCCGAGTCGTACACGGCGTCGCCGCAGGGCGACTACCTCATCTCGCTGAACAAGCTCTCGAAGGACCGGTTCCTCCCCGTCGGACCGATCCACCCGGAGAACGACCAGCTGTTCTACATCGGCGACGACGACGCCGGGATGCAGCTGATCAAGGACAAGCCGTCGTACCCCGAGCCGCACGACGCGAGCGTCGTCCACAAGGACAAGATCGAGCCCGCGAAGACGTGGGACCCGGACGACTACGAGCTCGACTTCGTCGAGGAGGGCGACGAGTCCTTCGAGCGGGTCGACGAGAACACCGTCGAAATCGAGATGTGGGCGCGCCGCAACGAGTTCGCCTTCCCCGAGGTCGAGCTGCGGGAGGGCGACGAGGTGACGATCCGGATCTCCAACGTGGAGACCACCAGCGACGTGATCCACTCGCTCGCCATTCCGGAGTACGACATCAACCTCGCGCTCGCGCCTCAGGACACCCGCGAGGTGACGTTCACCGCCGACGAGCCGGGCGTGTTCTGGGCGTACTGCGCGTACTTCTGTAGCGCGCTCCACCTGGAGATGCGCTCGCGGATCCTCGTGCAGCCGGACGAGTAGCCCGCCTCCCACCACTCCCCCACTCCCCACACCATGACACCCGCATTCGACCGATTGACCGAGCTCAGACGGGCGCTGCCGGTGACGGCGGCCGTGCTGTTCGTCGCCGCGCTCGCGGTTCCCGTCTGGAAGATCGCCTTCGAGGCGCCCCAGTACCCGGAGGGGCTGCTCGTCGAGCTGTACGCGTACCCGCGGCTCGGCGGCGACTACGCCGAGGTGCAGTCGCTGAACCACTATGTCGGGTTCTACTACCCGGACCCGGTGTTCGTCGAGCCCAACTACGCGGTCCACCCCGAGGCGATCGCCGCTCCGGAGTGGATCCTCGGTCCGGTCGTGTTCCTCGCGGTGGCGGCCGCGGGGGCCTTCGTGGCGGTCGCGCCGACGGAGCGGAAGCTTCGGCTCGGCCTGCTCGGTCAGCTGATCGGGGCCGCGGTGGCGTTCCTGGGGACGTTCGCGATCGTCCAGTACCGCCTGTATCAGGCCGGTCACGCGCTCGGCGAGGACGCCCCGGTCACCGGCGTCGACGGGTTCACGCCGCCCCTGCTCGGCGCCTACGAGATCGCCAACATCAGCGGCGTCGCGTGGCTCGGTCCCGGCGGATACATGGCCGGGCTCGGCTTCCTGCTGCTGATCGCCGCCTTCCTGCTGCGCGGCTCGCGGATCACAATCGGGGAGACGCCCCGCGCCGTCCGTGCGCGGCTTCCGGGCGGTGACGGCCGTGACGAGACGCGCGAGGACGGCGCCGACGAGCCGGTCGAACCGACCGCGGAGCGCACCGAACCGACCGCAGAGAGTGCCGGATCGACCGCGGAGCGCATCGAACCGACTTCCGCGGGGGACGACCGCCGGACGGAGGTGGGCTGATGACCCGGCTCCCGTCGATCGGCGGGATCGCCTCGGCGCGCGCGGTGCTGGTCGCCGCCGCGGTCGTCCTCGCGGCCGTCCTCGGCGGCGTCGTCGCGGCCGACGCCGCGAATGGGACCGACGCCGCGAACGGGACCGGCGCGACAGACGCCGCGAACGGGACCGACGAGTCCGTCGTCGACCCGCCGACGCACGACCCGGACCGGCCGACGGAGTCCGGCACCGCGATCGTCGTGCGCGGGGGAGACGGGGCGAGCGACGGAGCGGACGCCGAGACGTACGACGACCTGAACGCCGCGGTCGACGCGGCGGAGCCCGGCGACACGGTGGAACTCGCGGGGGTCTTCGAGCCCGCGGAACCGGTCGTCGTCGACGAGCCGAACGTGACGGTCCGGGCGGACGCGACCCACGGCGCCCTGATCGACGGGGCGGGCGACGACACGGTTGTCTCGCTGCGAGCGCCGAACGCGACGGTCGAGGGCGTCTGGATCGACGACTCCGGCGAGGACCTGGAGTCGGAGGACGCCGGCGTGTACGTCGGCGAGAACGCGACCGGAGCGACGCTCTCGGAGCTGTACCTCACCGACGTCGCGTTCGGCGTCTGGGTGAACGGCGCCGACGAGGTGACCGTGGCCGACTCGCGGATCGAGGGCACCGAGGCGCCGCGGTTCGCGAACCGCGGCAACGGGATCAACCTTTGGGAGACCGAGGGGACCGAGATCCGCGACACCGAGATCACCGACGTGCGCGACGGCATCTACTACTCGTGGGCCTCAGACGTCGAGGCGACGGGGAACACGCTGTGGGACCTGCGGTACGGCGTCCACTACATGTACTCCGACGACAACCGGATCGCGGACAACGTCGCCTTCGAGAACGACGTGGGGTACGCGCTGATGGTCAGCGAGTCCATCGAGGTCGTCAACAACACCGCGGTCGCGAACCGCGGGGAGAGCGGGCACGGGATCCTGCTCAAGGAGATCGACCGCAGCCGGATCCGCGACAACGACCTCGTCGCCAACGACAACGGGCTGTTCCTGTACAACGCCCAGCACAACGAGGTGCGCGGGAACCTCCTGTACGCGAACGGGGTCGGGATCCACCACTCGGCGGGCACCGAGGACACGACGGTCGCCGGCAACGGGTTCGTCGAGAACGACGAGCAGGTGCTGACGACGACCCGCGACCTCGTCGCGTGGAACGGGAGCGACCGCGGGAACTACTGGTCGGACGCCCGCGCCGCCGACACCGACGGGGACGGCCTGAGCGACGCGCGTCACCGACCCGCTGGCGCCGCCCAGCTGCTCGTCCAGGAGCACCCGGCGGCCGCCGTCTTCGCCGACTCGCCGGAGTTCGACGCAATC
>NZ_JAXRUU010000073.1:0-12736 GCF_034497445.1 Halorubrum sp. AD140 | reverse complement strand
GGTGTTCACGAGAATTCGCGTACAGCCACACTGGTGGCAAGGGAGAAAATCAATCGCCGATTGACACGAAATCTGTATTTTCTGTCAGAAAGCGACTGCTGAATATTGAGGTTCTATGCAACACAAGTGTTTTATCCAATATTCCTTTTGTGTTGAGTATGGTTGACGTGCTCGTTCCAGTAGACGGATCGGCGAGTTCGGACAACGCCCTCGAATACGCGTTCGACCTTTTTCCGGACGCTAGAGTTCACATTGTCCACGTCACTTCGTTTCCCACTGAGCCAACAGCGACCGCGGTTGAGCGCGCCCAAGACCAAGCAGAGGAGATCATCAAAGAGGCAAAGTTGATCGCTGACAATCACGACCAGCCCATCAAAACAGAAACCATCCATGGGAACGCCGCTAAAGCAATCATCCGGTATGCCGAGCAAAACGATATCGATCACATCGTCATGGGAAGTAAAGGCCGTTCCGGAGTTCAACGTGTTCTTCTCGGTAGCGTCGCAGAGACCGTCGTCCGCCGCTCACCAACGCCGGTTACTATCGCCCGGAAAGGCTAGTGGATAAAGTCCCATCCAAAACCTACACAGGTATCCTCTACTAGTCATCGTGCTCACGCACTTCGATCAATAACAGTGGCGGTGAACTGCCGAGTACCCGGTGCAAGATAGGCGCTGTGTATGTAGCACGGTTCTACAAATACATACGTGTTCTGTCAAATAGGCCGATTCTCAAACCCTAAATTCAGTCGTCTCACGCCTCAAAGGTCGATTCGTTCGACCGTCGAACGAGAGCCTGCAGCGCCCATATTTTCGAAGGATGTAACCGCCCGACAGCGGCGGGATAGACTTCCGATCGAACGCAGCGCCGGTGCGTTCGTTCGATGGCCGATGACGCGAGTGGTGTCCATGGGAGTTCGCGTGCAGCCAAACTGGTGGCTATTCAGAAAATCAATCGTTGATTGATCCTGGTGAATTGTAGTTAGAAAAATCGGGCGTCAAACGGTTCTGTCTGTAAGCAACGAATTAGTCGAGAGATCGAGTCTACTTACCGGATGTAGTGACAGAAGTCACCCTGCAGGTCTGTACGATTTAATTCTTTACTGTGTCTCGAAACGATTCCGCCCGGAACCACTCGAAAGATTATTTTTGTTATCTCACACGTCGTTTTTGCCAGTCTGTTCGAGTCGTCCGGTAGCAGTCTTACGGAGTCCAGTCGCAGGATGTAGTGTTCCAGCCTTTCCCAGTCCGGTGACTGGCATGTTGTGATAGATGGTCTCGTATTCATCCCCGTGCACTAGATAGGTCTCATGCCAGATTCCGACCGCGTCGCTCTCTTCTATAATCTGGTTCGTCCATTTCATTGCCGGAGCGTGACGGGAATCCGAATCGAGTGCGTACTCACGGAGTTTCTCGAACGATTGCCAGTACTGGACGAACTCGTGTTTACGAATCCCGAGGTTAGAATCATATGCCAACAACCCGCTATCCGGGTCGGATTCCAGTTCGTCAAGCATCTTCGGCATCCCCCGGAAGATGGGGAACCACTTGCGGACTTTCCAGAGTCTGTGCACTCGCATTCCGATGCGGAAGACGACGAAATCACCCTCCAGTTCGGCAGCAACCCGCCCGTCGTTGATCTCGGTCATGAATTACGACGTGATCTCCTTATTGATTTTGAACTTCTGAACTTTTCCCGTCGCCGACCGCGGGAGCTGGTCCACAAACTCGACTGCTTTGGGACGCTGGAAGTCGGCGAGGTCATCCCGCTCTCGACACCAATTCAATAGCTCTGCTTCCGTCAGTGACGAGTCCGACTCTCTCATGACGGATGCAACAACCCGTTCTCCCCACTTCTCGTCGGGTACACCGACTACCGCAACGTCCACGATCGCAGGATGATTTCGGAGGATGCGTTCGACGTTGACATCGGAGACGTTGATGCCGCCGGAGATGATCATATTCGTCTTCCGTCCCTCGGGTTGGAAGCGTCCGTCATCGTCGAGATGGCCGAGGTCACCCGTGTAATACCAGCCGTCCTGGAATGCCTCGTCAGTCGCCTCCACTCGATTGAAGTACCGATCCATGCCGTACGGCGTGTTCACGACGAGTTCTCCTGTCTCCCCCGACTCACAGCGGTCGTCGGGACCGCCTGCTTCCCCGTTCTCGTCCAGTTTGACAACGCGTGTTTCGACATTGATTGCGGCGGTTCCCGGTGAGGCAGCCGCATCGAGGTCGTCTGTGACGTCCCGAGTCAGGTACCAAGCAATCTCAGTCGCACCCATGTGATTCCCAACGTAGTCCGGATCGAACACCTCTGTGACGCGATGAGCGAGATCTGCGGACAGTGACGATCCAAACGAGACGAGTATCTCCAGTGTGCCGGTATCGAATCGAGATGGATCTGCGCTCATCATCGCCTGCAACATCGCCGGCACGGCCAGTAGATAGGTAATCGATTCCTGCTCGATCCTCTCCAGCGTGCGAACGGGATGGAAGTCGGGAAGAGTAATTACCGTCCCGCCGAAGAACACGGGAGTCGTTCCGCCGCCGATACCCCCGGCAGCGTGAGGCTGTGGGGCGATCAAAAGCGCCCGTTCGTCGTCCTGTCGAAACTCGGCTTTGACGTGAAGGAGTGTTTCGACCAATCGGTGGTTCGTGTAGAGACACCCTTTCGGTGCGCCGGTCGTCCCCGAGGTGTACACGAGGTACACGGGATCAGACGGGCCTAACGCGGGGGACGGGGGCGTCGCTCCCCTGCGTTGGCCGACGGCGTCGTCGTAGTCGTCGGCCCACGACGGCGGCTCGTCACCGACGTACAGGAACGCCTCGACCGTGTCGAGGTCGTCCCGTATCCCGGCGATGACTTCGCGGTTCGCCTCGTCGAAGATCACGACCCGAGTCTCGGAGTCGGTCAGGATGTGAGTGATCGCGTCGGGTGACTGTCGGTAGTTCACCGTGTTGGCCACCGCGCCCAGCGCACTCGGGGCGACGATGGCGCTGGTCTGTTCGACGCCGTTCTTCAGAACGGTCGCGTACGTATCTTCTCGGCCGACGCCGCGTTCGCGCAGCGCTCCGACGAGTCCACACACCTGCTCGTGCAGTTCCCGGTATGTAAACCGCTCGTCGCGGCGAGTATCGACTACTGCCTCCTTGTCGGGTGTACTGAGGGCAGTTCGTCGGAACAACTCCCAAGGTGTGTTCGCGGTCGTTGTCGTATCTCGACTCATGAAGGTATTACAGGCGGGAGACGCTATGAGTGCATTCCTCGGGAGGTTCCCACGGTGTGGGAGACGTTCGACGCGCGGGTGATTTAATACTCCAAACGCGGATACTGCGGTATGGTTTCACCGATCGACGACGTCGCTTTCCTAGCGCGATCGGAAACTCGGCTGGGGATTCTGCGCGCCCTCGAAGAGCGGCCGCGCGAACGCCGCGAGTTGGGGACAACGACCGAGACCCCTCGATCGACGCTCGGGCGCACGCTCGGAGAACTCGAAGAACGGGGCTGGATCGAATGCAACGGACGAGTCTACGAGATAACGACGGCCGGCTCCCTCGTCGTCGAACGGTTCGTTCCACTCCTCGATACCGTCACTGTGCTCCAGGAACTCGGCGACGCGGTCGAACTCCTCCCGCTCGACGTGACGGGCTTGGACGTCGAGGACCTCGCGGACGCACAGTTCGTCACGCCGGTGGGGATGAATCCGACCAAGCCCTTCGATTACGGCATCGATCGGCTCTCCGAAGCCACTCGGTTCCGGTGTGTCGCCCGAACCGCTCCGCCGGGGTACGTCGAGGCTATCCACGACGGAGCCGTGACGGGGCGTTTCACCGCGGAGTGTGTTCTCGCCGAGACGTATCTCGACAACCTCGGGGATGACCCCAAGTCGAACGAACGCTGGCGCGATATCGCCGAAACCGACTCTCTGGTACGAGGCTATGAAGAACCGTTTTCGTTCGTTCTGCTGGTTCTTGACGAGACCGTCCACCTTTGGCTGTGTGACGAGAAGGGGGAAAGCCAGGGGCTGTTGGAAAGTACGAACCCAGCAATCGTCTCGTGGGCCAACGCCACTGTGGACAGGTATCTCGAACGATCTCGCGCTGTCGAATGGGACGAGATTACCGACCGACCCTCCTGACTCGAAGAAACCATCTCAAGGACGTTATCGAATGCACTGTTTTCAACTGCCCGACTTCGGCCGCCTCAAGTCATAAAGGTCGATTCGTTCGACAGTCGAACGAGAGCCTGCAGCGCCCATATTTTTAAGGATATAATCGCCCGACAGCGGCAGGGCGAATCCCGATCGAACGCAGCGCCGGTGCGTTCGTTCGGTGGGTGGTGAGTCGAGTGGTGTCCACAGGAGTTCGCGTAGAGCTAAACTCGTCGGTAGAGAAAAATCAATCGCCGATTGACGTAACAATCTCACACCCTGTCACGATTACTATATTGGATACAGAGCGTGAGTGTATGATTAGCTGTCTGAACAAATACCCGGGATCGGTTCGCACTTACCGTACTGGGGTTTGTCATCAGTTAACTCGATATCAATTACGACTGTCCCCTCCACACCAGATTCCAGTTCGTCAAGAGTCGGCTTCCGATCACCGTGAATCTGTATACCCAGCCGTCGGGCCGCATCAGTCCCCTGACGATCTATGAACTCCTTGATGTACTGCGCAACGTCTTCGGGGTCTGGATACGGTGTGGCGAGACCTTCTCTGTGCTGGCCCCGAACCCGCATGGACACCGGCTGACCACCCCTCAGATTCCGCCACCACGGGCTCTGCGTGGTGACAATGAGGTGACCGTCTCTCACCCAGTATCCGACCGGCGTGGTGTATTCCTCGCCGGTTTTCGACCCGGTGAACGTCAACAGCATGATCGAGTCACTCACGAGTGAGTGCAGCGGCGACCGCAACAGACGCGACACCACCGGGTTGATGATCTCGTAGGCGCTGTCCGGGACCGGTGGTCCGCGTGTTTCGACGTATCCGTTTTCAGCATCGTTCCCGGTCAGCGACTCATTTGGCTGGGAGTCGCCGCGAAAGTCGTCTGCGTGGTCTTCGACGAACGCTCGCATCTCCCGTGGGCGTCGGCCAAGGAGGTTCCGGCTGTCGTCGGTCACACGGGCAGCTAATCCGAGGCGTACAGTGGTGTAGATGCCACATATAAGTGCGATGAATCCCAGTGGCTTCCCCCGACGGCGCATCCGTCGTGTGAACGCCAGCAGGGACGGATTCGGATAACTGATTGGCCGATCTAGAACGTCGCTGAAGATGGTAGCGACCTCTCCATAGTCCAGCGCTTCAGGCCCCGTGAGATCGTAGGCTCGATTCGCGTGTCCGGACTCGGTCAACACGATTGCGGCTGTTTCGCCGATGTCCCGCGCGTCCACGAAACTTGTCTTCCCATCCCCGGCTGGCACGAAAATCTCGCCGTGTTCGACGATATCCTGGCGATGGACTTCGAGGAGGTTCTGCATGAAAAACGACGCCCGCAGCAACGTGTACTCCATATCTGTCGCCGTGATTCGGTTCTCGATCCAGTGGTGAGGGATGAGGACGTTCTTCTCTGCACCGAGTGTCGAAAGATAGACGACACGGGCGACACCCACACGGTCTGCAGCCTCGACGAACGATCCAATGTCTGATTTGTCTACGACCGGCGGTCGAACGAGAAAGATGCCATCGACGTCTGTCAGTGCACGACCCCACGTTTCTGGCTTGGTGAAGTCGAACTCAACCACGTCCCCAGCATCCGCGACCTCCGTCGAGACCGTTTCGGGGTCACGAACCCCGATCTTGATGGTGACGTCGCGGTCCGAAAGTGCGGCGACGACATTCTGACCGACGGTTCCAGTTGCGCCGGTAACGAGTATCGACTCTGTCACTGTCCGGTCCTCCAGGAGACGAGCACCCAGACCGACACCACTGCGACGACCACGTGCATCGCCATGAGGACGACGACGGCAAGCGGGGTCGCAGCTGGGTCGATTGCGAGCAACGCAACGTCGGGGACAAACGAGAGGAGTAACACCCCAGCGGCCACCCGCACGAACGTCCGATCAGCATCATTGACGTACCGACCGAGAAGCCAGTAGACGACTGTTGCCCCTCCCGCGCCGAGCGCCGACAGGAACGCAACGGGCGGGATGGTCAACGCCTGGAATTCGGGAGCGATGCCGAGAGCGTCCACGCCAAGCACCAGTCCCACGTTAGCGAGCACGGCGAGCACGACGGCAAGCCCGCCACGCACCGGGACGGACGGTGACCGGGTCATAGTGTGTTCGGCGGTCGTCATGCGTCTGCGACCTTCGGCATCTCGTGGACGTACAGGTCGTCTTCGAGGCAGTCGAGGATGAACTCGGCCACGTTCGCCCTCGCCGCGGTGTCACGCATTCCAAGTGAGAGGTCCGGCCCGTGCCGGAGCTCGCCTGTATGTGCGTCTTCGGTGAGCCGTGGTCCGCGGACGACCGTCCATCGAGTTTCGCTGTCTTGCACGAGTTCGACCTGATCGCGGGCGTCTTCGAGCACTGACCGCGCGAGCAGTTTCAACAGTGCACCCATCATCCGTCCGCCGAGACTCACCGATTCGCCGTCCTCGCGGACGCCCGCACCGACCAATGTTACGAACCGCTCGACGCCGTGTTGGTTCATCGCCGCGAGGATGTGTCGGCCGGCTTCTGTCAGCAAGTCGTCCGGGCCCTCGGAACTCTGCGCGAGGACGCTGACGACGGCATCCACGGGGTCGCCGTCGCCAGCAATCGCGCGTTCGACGCCCTCATTGGTGTATGCGTCACCTTCGACGATACTCACTCGGTCGTCGTTCCGAAGTGCGGATGAGAGGCCGGTCGCGTCCCGGACGAAGGCAACCACTTTATGTCCGCGTTCGACTGCCTGTTCGACGAGTGGTTGACCGGTTCGCCCGGTCGCACCGAATACGGCGATTCGCATACGCGAAATAGCAACTCGGAGAGTATATACTTGCAACTTCGAAGTTTCGAAGTATTGGCCCCAGAATCGACCAATAACCAAAGATACAAATTAACAAGTAAAGTTATTCAAACACTCATGACTGAACCGAGCGATCCGCCCGACGTACCTGATATGAGCGCAGGATTGTCCCGTGAGGAAGCGATTGCGCTTCGTGAATCATTCGACGCCAAGGAGCAGGAACGCATCAGTGAGACGGTGGCAGAACTCCTCGATCTCCTCGGGAAGACCCACACGATGGCTGTTCTGAGTGCGTTCGCGTTCGCCGAGGGACCGCTCCGGTTCAGCGACCTCGAAACCGAACTCGACGTCGCGCCGAACACGCTCTCGACGCGATTACAGGAGTTGACAGAAGCAGGGTTGCTCGACCGCGAAGCCTACGACGAAGTCCCGCCTCGCGTGGAATACACACCGACAGAGAAGGCGGAATCACTGTTCCCCGTGTTCGCCCACCTTCACCACTGGGCGATCGAGTACGAACTCTAACTTCGACTTCTGTAGCAACACCCAGACTTCGAAGTTGAAAGTACATTACTTCATATCCAGTAGTAAAGGTATGTCATCACAGGAATCAGCGGGAGCCGACCTATTTCAAGACGACTGGTCCGGCAGCGAGGAGAAACCCGCCGACATTGGACCGCCGACCGCAATCGATGTCGATGGCCTCGAACTCGTCTACTCCGACGGGACTGCTGCCGTCCAAGGAATAGATATGGCCGTCCCTAAAGGAGAGTTCTTCGGGTTTCTGGGGCCGAATGGAGCTGGCAAAACGACGACGATAAAAGTGTTCGCGACGCTGTTGTCCCCGACCGGCGGGGAGGTTCGAGTCAACGGCTTCGACGTGCGCTCGGAAGCCCGCCAGATCAGAGAGTCGATCGGGTACATGGCCCAAGAGACGAGCATCGACCCCGAACTCACCGCCGAGGAGAACATCCGATTCGCCTGCGAGGCTTACGGAGTACCGCGAGAGGATCGATCCGAGCGCGTCACCGAATTACTCGACCTCGTTGACCTCGCCGATGTCGCAGACAAGCGCGCCGAGGAGTTCTCGGGCGGCATGAAGAAGCGACTGGACGCCGCGACTGCGCTGGTCCACCGCCCGCCACTGGTCTTCCTGGACGAACCGACGACCGGACTGGACCCGAAGGCCCGCAACCGCCTGTGGGACTACTTCCGTCGCATCAACGATCTCGGAACGACTATCTTCCTGACCACACAGTATCTCGAAGAGGCCGACCAACTCTGTGACCGCCTCGCCGTTATCCTCGACGGAGAAATAGTGGCAGAGGGGAGTCCCGCGGACCTAAAACGCGAAGCCGGCGGCGAGATCCTCGACGTGGACGTGGAGGGCGGTCCGGCGGCTCGGGAACGGGCCGCCACGATCACACGAGAGTTCGATGCGTTCGCGGACGCATCTGTCACCGAAACGGACGAGGGCATCAGCGTCACCGCGGAGACAGCTCGGCAGCACGGGACCGACCTACTCGTTGCCCTCCGGAACGCTGAGTTGACGGTGACCGGGTTCAACATCCGTGCACCGACGCTCGACGACGTCTTCCTGGCCATTATCGGTGAGGAACTCGATACCGATGAGATGGAGGCCGGACGATGAGTACGCCAGAGGCAGATGAGCAACCGACAGCACCCTCGACACGCCCGGACGCACGTTCCGGGAATACGTTCACTGGAGACGTATGGGTGAACTTCAAACGGTGGAATCTCAAGGCCGTCCGGAACCCGTTCGTGTTGGTCGTGTCGCTCGTGCAGCCGATCATCTTCCTCGTGTTGTTCACGGAGGTGTTCGGGAACGTGGCTGGTGGCGCTGTCAACCAGGGACTCCCGAGAATCAGTTACGAGACGTATCTGGTACCCGCGATTGCGATTCAGGTCGCCCTCGCAGCGGCGATCACGTCGGGCGTGGGCCTGGTAAACGACATCGAGAACGGGATGTTCGAGAAGGTGCTCGTTACGCCGATGAACCGCACGGCTGTCTTTGTTGGCAAGACGGCCGCGGAGGTGTTCCGGATCGCCGTGCAGATTGCGATCATTCTCGGGCTCGGCGTCCTCCTCGGTGCGGAAATCGTCACCGGCGTCGTTGGCGTCGTCGGCATCGTTGCGGTCGGGGTTCTCTTCTCGCTGTGGTTCGTTGCATTCTCCAATGCCCTGGCGATTCTCACACGAGATCAGGAATCGACCATCATCGGTGCGAACCTGTTGCAGTTCCCGCTGTTGTTCCTGTCGAGTGCGTTCCTTCCGCTCGCGGCACTCCCCGACTGGATTCAGACGTTCGCCCGTCTCAACCCGGTCACGTACGGCGTCGATGCTGCACGTTCGCTTATGATCGACCAAGACGTGATGACAGTCATCGACATTTCGTGGTTCGGCGGGACGCTCGACGGCGTCGTTCCCGGTGTGGCTGTCTTGATTGGACTCGACTTCCTGTTGGGTGGTATCGCGGTCTACCTCCTTTCCCGGGCCTCCAGTTCGGATGTCAAGTAACCGTCTGGAGAGGGACGGATTCGCAGGTTATGGTGCATCCCGTCCGGGTCAGGTCGTATCGAACGAGGTGATTACGTTGCTCGTTGAGTAGGTTTCGACCAGATTCTGCTCGTCGAAGTCGGAATCATCGCTCCAGATGGCCGCATCGCAGGCGATCGCACACGCCAGATAGAGCACATCGTCGGGGTCGGTCTCACCGATTGCTTCGTCTGCTCTTTCGATAGCGGGGTAAAAGTCGTCCGCAGGAACGACTTCGATGTACTGGAACAGGAGGTCGATGAACTGTGTCACCCGGTTCGGCGCCATCCCCGACTTCTCCACTATTAAGTCCTCGTAATTCTCGATTTCGTCGTAGACGAACGCCGGCGTCAGAAGGTCCGGTTCGAGTGTGACGATGAGTTCCCGTGTTTTCGAGTCAGCGATGAGTGCGGAGATGACGACGTTGGCGTCGATAACCAGCTGCATTCGTCGTTTCTACGCCGACTCCTCGTCAACGCGCTTGCGTCCACTCTCGTTTATTCTGTCGGCAATCTCCTGCACATCACTCTCAGTGAGTTCGCTCCCGCTTGTGAGTTCGTCCATCACTTCGAGTGCCTCGATTTTCTCTTGGATGGCCTGTCGTGTGACCTCACTCCAGTTAATCTCCGGGTGCTTCTCCATTCGCTCTTTGAGGTCGTCGTCCACGTTGACCGTGATACTGGGCATACAGGAAGATATGGATACACAGATTACTGTGTTTTTCGGTGTATCTCAGATCTCCCGAAATCTCCGGCCTCACGCCTCAAAGGACGATTCGTTCGATAGTCGAACCGGAGCCTGCAGCGCCCATCGATACATTCCTCGATTGGAATTGACGGGACGGCAGTGAGGTCCTTATAAATTACCTCAGCAGCTTTATGCTTGAGTTCAACCCGCGACGGGACGCACCCTCTTCCGTCAGGCGTTCAACAAGAGTCAATGCAAGCCTGAGGGTTAACTTTTGTTACCACTATACTGAGGTAGCGCGTGCTGGATAACTTGTGTCGGACTCTGTTGGTCTACAGATCCTGCGTGACCGCTACCAGTGCCGTCACTGGCACCCTCGCAGTTCGCCAAGGGGTTTGGGTCCTCTCAGGCCTCACCACTCTGCTGGCGGATCCAAGCTATCTTCGTCCCACCAGAAATTGATCGCGGCCTTGTCCGGACGACTCTCTTCACTTGGAGATTTGATCGGACCCCTATTATGAACGTCTTCGTTGACGGTCTCGTCTGTACCCCAGTGTCCCTTAACCGTCTCTTGACAGTTCATTTTGCCACGATATAGTTGAGGGTTTTTAGTAATCACGGGGCGCTGACTCCAGCATGAGAGCCGGTAGCCCAAGTGCGTTCGCAGAAGCTCGACAAGGGACTTGATCGCTCGGCGCGAGCGACCGATTGCGTAGTGTTGAAGGGTATTTGAGAGTGAGAACAGGAAGAGGAGCATCGCACCCTCGAATGGGGCCCCAATCGAGAGGGCACCGATTGCGGCGACGATCATGAGAAGGTCGATGTCGACTCTCTGATCACGGAGCGTCTCGACCGCGCCTTTGAGTCCATACCAGCCGCCGAAGATGTACGCGACGCCGTAGCCGGCCCACCCGAGTAGGGGCGGACCGTCAAGCCAGCCGGTAGCAAGGCCGATCACCATTCCGAGCAGCGTCAGCCTAACAAACACCGCCTCCCGTCGGAGTTCCGAGCGGGTGCTCTCGTCGTCCGCGTCAGGGTTCGTCTCGGATCGAGACCGACCGGTCACGAACCGCGTCTCGAAGCGCGTCTTCGGACGTGACGCTCCCGTCGTAGGTAATTCGAGCGGTCCCAGTTCGGAAGGAGATATCAACGTCGTGGACGCCGGATATACTCTGAAGGTGTCGCTCCAGCGCTCGCGCTCCCGCTTCGCCCCGACCACCTCGTCGTTCAATCTGGACAGTATACGTAGATACAGAGCGAGGTTCAGTAACGGCCACGTTCTCCATACCTAGGCTGTGATTTGCGTTTACTCTTTTGTAACACCTGCGAGTGCCGATCTACTCTCGTACACGTTCGTGATGACGGGGAGACCGTTGTCGGGCTCGTCACCGCGACCGATGCACTCGAAGCGGTGATGGGTGAGATCGAGGATTCACTTGATATCAAACGCCAGAGTCGATTTGCCGCCACATGAGCCCACTTTTCGGGGTTTGGTTACTCGTACATGGATTCAGACAGCGACCTGGAACGCTGAAACGAGAGACAGTCCTACATATTAATTTATAGACAGACTGTGTTATCGTGATCAATTCATGTACTCATCCTCAATCCGAGCGTAGTCATCCGAGAGGACACGAAGTGAGGCTTTGAGTGCACCGAGAACGACGGGACCGAAGAACAGCCCCATAACTCCGAACACGTACGCGCCGCCGAGGATGCCGAGAAGGATGACGGCAGGATTGAGCTTCGCGTATCTATCGACGGCGAACGGACGGAGGTAATCGTCAGTCAGTCCCACTACGACGACACTATAGATGAACAACCCGGCGGCGAAGCCCGGTTCGTTCGTCAGGTACAGGTAGACGACGGCCCCTCCCCATACCGGAATGGTTCCTACGAGCGGCACCATAGCCAACACGACCATGACGGCCGTCCAGAACACCGGATTTGGAACGCCAGTTACGAAGAACCCCACGCCAGCGACGATTCCCTGGACGATGCCAACAGCTACGTGGCCGAAGATGACGCCCCACATCACGTCGTCTATCTCGCTGTAGAGATCCCGCCGCTGCTCCGCCGGGAGCGGAATGGTTTCGTTGAGCCAACCGAGTAACTCGTTCCCGTCCTTGAGGAGGTAATACACGAGAAAGAGTGCCAGCGCGATCCCGAGCAGGTGGAAGGTGATCGTTCCGAACACTTCAGTAGAGCGTTCAATTACGATAGCCCCGATCTCCCGTCCTGCTTCGACGATTTCTTCAGTCAGGTTGACCTCCCGTCCAAGCAACTCCTCGATGCGGGATTCTACTCTCTCGATTTGTGCCGGATTCCTGTTCAGATCCTGTAGGATTCGTTCGGCGGCATCTACGACAGTTATGAATACTATTACGAACGGAGCGATCAATCCAACGACAGACAGCACCAAGAGGGCGAAGGCGACCACCGAGGGCGATGTGTCCGCTTGGAAGCGGACCTGTAGTGGATAGAGTACATAGGCGATGAGGACCGCACCGAGAATGTATTGAAGAAACGGTTGGAGG
>NZ_JAXRUU010000072.1:0-13143 GCF_034497445.1 Halorubrum sp. AD140 | reverse complement strand
CGGAAGTACCGCAACCTCCGCGTGCTCAACTCCTACTGGGTCGGTGAGGACGGCTCCCAGAAGTGGCACGAGGTCATCCTCGTGGACCCGAACCACCCCGCGATCGAGAACGACGACGAGCTGAGCTGGATCACCGGCGACGACCACAAGGGGCGGGCCTTCCGCGGGCTCACCTCCGCCGGCACGAAGGGCCGCGGCCAGCGCACGCGCGGCACGGGCACGGAGAAGACCCGCCCGAGCGTCACCGGCAACGACCGTCAGGGCAAGTAACGGTCAGCGGCCTGCGATCCAGACCGATTTCTTTCAGATATCAGTCGCCTAGCGGCCGCGCCGGCGTAGCGCAGTTGATCGATGGACGTGGCTGTTGATCGATGTCGGGAGTGGGTGTTGCAGATCGTCGGTGACGAGACTGTATTTAAACGGAGCAGAGTGACGGCGACGACTCCTTATCCATGATCGAAGCGGTGGCGTGCGCCTGCGAGCGGCCGCCCTTGGCGGCCGCGAGCCAGCACGCGCGACAGGGCGAGAGCGAAGCTCTCGCGTGCAACCGGACGTAGTCCGGTGACGAGGTTGGGGAGGCGTGAGGTGCGGGGCGGTGCTGTGCAGGGTGGGACTCAAAGGGGCAGCCGTGATTCCCGCGAGCAGCGCGAGCGGGAAGACGAGAGACGGAGTCTCTCGGAAGGACGAAGCACGGCGACGGAAGCACCGCAGCGAGCGAAGCGAGCGAGGAGCACACCGAGCCGCGCGAGTCGCCGCGGCTGGGGCTTTGCAGGTCTTCACCGCAACGCCATTGTTCACTTATAAACAGCCACCAACAACACCACTCGATCACTTATAAAAGACGAGACCACCACAATGATTCGTTTACTCCCGGTATCGGTAATCGCCATCTTCGAGTACCCGCTGCCGAGCTGAGTCTCCCAACTGCTACTGGCTTTGATAGCGCCAAAAAAGCGAAATCGGGGGAACGCGAGCGTGCGTGTTCGAACGGCGGTACGCGGTGGGGACGGGGTATGGGTGTGTGAGTGACCTATCCGAAGCTCACATCGCACCGCCCATGCCGCCCATGCCGCCCATACCGCCGCCGGGCGCGCCGCCCTCGTCGCCGTCGCCCGAGGTCGACAGGTCGCCCGCCGCGATGATGTCGTCGATCTTCAACACGAGGTTAGCGGCCTCGGCGGCCGAGGCGATCGCCTGCTCTTTCGCGTGGGCCGTCTCGACGACGCCCGCCGCGGCGGTGTCCTCGACCTCGCCGGAGAAGACGTTCAGTCCGGCGTGGGCGTCGCCGCCCTCGTGGGCCGCCCGCAGGTCGACGAGCAGGTCGATGGCGTCGAGCCCGGCGTTCTCGGCGAGCACGCGGGGGATCAGCTCCAGTGAGTCGGCGAACGCCTCGACGGCGAGCTGCTCGCGGCCGGAGACGGAGTCGGCGTAGTCGCGCAGGCGGCCGGCGAGCTCGACTTCGATCGCGCCGCCGCCGGGGAGCGTGCGCCCGTCGGAGACGGTCGTCGCGACCACGTCGATCGCGTCCTCGATGCCGCGCTCGATCTCGTCGACGACGTGCTCGGTGGTTCCGTACAGCAGGAGGGTGACGCCGTGGGCGTCCTCGCCCTCGACGTAGAACAGCCCCTCCTCCTTGTCGCGCTCGACCGAGCCGACCGCGAGGTCGTCGGCGGACAGCGAGTCGAGGTCGGTGACGATCGGCGCGTCGAGCACGTTCTTGAGGAAGCTCAGGTCGGACTTCTTCGTCCGGCGGACGGCCAGGATGCCCTCCTTCGCGAGGTAGTGCTGCGCGAGGTCGTCGATCCCCTTCTGACAGAAGACGACGTCCGCCCCGCTGTCGGCGATCCGGTCGACCTTCTCGCGGAGCTGCTTCTCCTCCTGGTCGAGGAACTTCTGGAGCTGGTCGGGCGAGTCGACGTTGACGGAGGTGTCGACGTCGGCCTCCTCGACCTCGATCGGGTCGTTGAGGAGCAGGACGTTCGCCGACTCGAAGTCGGTCGGCATGTCGTCGTGGACCGGGTCCTTGTCGATCACCGCGCCCGAGAGGAGCTCGGACTCGCCGGCCGCGCGGCCGGTGCGGGTCTCGATGTTGAGGTTCGCCAGGTCGACGACGTGCGAGCCGTCGTCGGCCTCGACGGTGACGCCCTGTACCGCGCGGACGACGAGGTCGGCGAGGGTTTCCTTGTCGAGCTCGGCGCCCTTGCCCGTCATCGACGTCTCGGCGACGTTCTTCAGCGTCTCGGTGTCGTCGGGGTCGACCTCGGTGGCGACCTCGTCGACCTGCTCGCGGGCGTACTCGCTCGCGAGGTTGAACCCCTTGATCACCGCGGTCGGGTGGATGTCCTGCTCGAGGAGGTCCTCGGCGTTCTTCAGGAGCTCGCCCGCGATGGCGACCGCGCTCGTCGTACCGTCGCCGGCCTCGTCCTCCTGGGTCTCGGCGACCTCGACGATCATCTCGGCGGTCGGGTTGTCGATGTCCATCGTCTGCAGGATGGTGACGCCGTCGTTCGTGATGGTGACGTCGCCCATCGAGTCGACGAGCATCTTGTCCATCCCTTTCGGTCCGAGCGTCGAGCGGACGGCCTCGGCGACGCCGCGCGCCGCGGAGATGTTGTACTCCTGTGCGTCACGGTCCTTGACGCGCTGGGCGTCCTCGCCCATGATGATCATCGGCTGACCCTGCTGCATTCGCTGGCTCATACATCGCTTGATTGATTGTGATTCTATATAAACCCATCGTTGGCCAGCGATCGAGCGACGTCGTGACCCGCGATCCGGACTCCGATCAAACCGCAGGACTCCGGAGTGTTCTCTCGACTGTTGTGCGGATAGTTAGCACGGCTCTTCGCAGGAGTTGGCGCGTCCGCGTTGGCTCGTTTATATACGTGGACTTCGCTCGTGACGGGCGACGGGAACGGAGCGAATCGTCGCTCTCGGAGCGCGAGACACGCGGTCGCGTCGCTCTCGGAGCGCAAACACCGACTGAAAAGCGGGGTGGCGTTCGGTCGCGAGCGCTCACCGATCGAGTTCGTCGCCGTCGAGGTACTCCGAGTCGACCTCGTCGAGGGACGGTTCCGGCGGTTCGTCGGCGGCGTCGAGCTCGCGTCGGGTGAGGCGGCTCTCCAGCTGCCGGCGCTTGTTCCTCCCTTTCCGCTCGCGACCCGATTTCGTGTCTGGCATCGTCACCCGTGACAACGATACCCACACACATGAGTCTTGTGTCGACGTGCGATCACGTCGGGCGGGACGGTAGCGCGCCGAGAGCGACCCGCATCCGCCGATCCGAGCCTCGCCGTCGCGCGGTTCCCTCGTCGCCGTCGCTCCTCGCTCGCGGTCGGTGTCGACGAAGAACGCCAGGAGAGGGATTTGAACCTCAGTCGTTCTGCTCGCTCCGCTCGCGTCACTCCCTGCTTCAAATCCCTTTGTCCGAGTTCGTCGCCGCCGATATCGACTCGCTGCGCTCGTCGATTGGCGGCAACAGAATACGCCAGGAGAGGGATTTGAACCGAATTCAGACGTGCTCGTTCGCTTCGCTCACTGCGCGCGACTGACAGGGTTCAAACCTACAGGCGTTTCGCTGTCGCCGGACTCCCTCGTCGCTGTCGCTCCTCGTTCGTTGATGCGACAGCGAAGCGCCAGGAGAGGGATTTGAACCCCCGATCCCGGAAGGGAACACGCTTTCCAGGCGTGCGCCTTACCACTCGGCCATCCTGGCTCGATCCGAGATACTCCGCTGGGACTGTTAAGTCCTTCTCTTCGCCCGCTTCGCCCGCAGGCGGTGCTCCGTCGCGTACGCGATACCGCCGGCCGCGATGGCGACGGTCGCGGCGATGCCGACCAGCCCGCCGTATCCGACGGGGAGGTCGCCCGCGACGAGGCGGAACCCCTGCGCGAGCACGAGGAACGCGAACCCGCCGACCAGTCCCCACAGCGCCGCCGACTTCGCTCTGGCGCGCTTCGCCCGCGAGGCCGCGGGTTCGGGGCGTCCCCCGCGTCCGGCCTCGTCCGGGCGTCCCCCGCGTCCGTCCTCGTCGCCCTCGGCGTCCATCTACTCGACGACGGCGACGGCCTCGATCTCGACGCCCGCGCCCTTGGGGAGCGCCCCCGCTTCCACCGCCGAGCGCGCCGGCGGCGACGCCTCGAAGTAGCCCGCGTACGTCTCGTTCATCTCCGCGAAGTCGTCGATGTCGGCGAGGAAGACGGTCGTCTTCAGCACGTCGGCCGGCGTCGCGCCCGCCTCCGCGAGAACGGCCACGAGGTTGTTGAGGGCCTGCTCCGTCTGTTCCGCGATCGACGCGTCGTCGAGGAGGTCGCCGTCGGGCGTCAGCGGGATCTGCCCGGCCGTGAACACGAGGTCGCCGTTCGTCGTCGCCTGGCTGTACGCTCCGACCGCCTCCGGTGCCGCGTCGGTGTGGACGATCTCCTTCATGCGCGTCGTCGTTCGGCGGGGTCCCCTAAGAGTGGCGGGGGACCTGGGTGGAACGCCGGTCGAACCGAGCCGAACGTCCCCTCGCGCACCGCTGGTCATATATTCTTCGCCTGCTAACATACGACACATGACGGGAGGCAACCTCCTTCCGGTCGCCGCGGTGCTCGTCGCGGTGCTCGCCGCGAACCTCGCGCTCGCGTGGCTCCTCGCGAGGCGGGACTGGGAGCCTCCGAGCGTCCTCGACTCGGCGGGTCCCGACTCCGAGACGGCTCGGCCGTCCGGCCCGGAGCCCGGGCTCGACGGCGGCTCGGCGACCGTCGAGTCGGGCGTCGCCCTCGACGCTCCCGGCGGCGACCCCCCGCCGCTCGACGTCGACGGCGAGACCGTCGTCTGCCGGCACTGCGGGGCCGAGAACCGGCCGGAGTACCGCTACTGCCGGTGGTGTGTCCGGTCCGGGTTCGACGCCGACGGCCCCGGCGCCGCCGCGGGACCGACGATGACCGAGCGCTCGCTGTGAGCGGCGGTCGGGGTCGGTCTCGCGGCGGCAGAGTGGGGACGATGGGTCGCGGCGGGGCCGCTAGTCCGCGTTCACGCGGCAGCCGCCCGAGTAGTCGATCCCCTCGATCGTCTCGATGCCGTCGTCGCCGCACACCGGACAGTCAGGATTCCGGCGATAGGGGACCGTCTCGAAGCTCAGGTCCATCGCGTCGTAAAACAGGAGCCGGCCGTCGAGCGTCTCTCCGGCGTCTAAGAGGAGCTTGATCGCCTCCGTCGCCTGAATGCAGCCGACCGTCCCCGGCAGCACGCCGAGCACGCCCGTCGCCGCGCAGTCGGGCACCGTCCCGGGCTCGGGCGCCTCCGGGAACAGACACCGGTAGCAGGGGCCGTCGGGGACGAGCGTCGTCGCCTGCCCCTCGAACTTGTAGATGGCGCCGTGGACCACCGGCAGCCCCTCGATCCGCGCCGCGTCGTTGACGACGTACCGCGTCCGGAAGTTGTCCGCGCAGTCGACGACCACGTCGTACCCCTCGAGCAGGTCGCGGACGTTCCCCTCGTCGAGGCGCGTCTCGTACGTCTCCACGTCGACGTCGGGGTTGAGCCGGTCGACGTACCGCGCCGCGGACTCAACCTTCGGCTCGCCGACGTCGGCGTCGCCGTGGATCACCTGCCGCTGGAGGTTCGAGCGCTCGACGACGTCGTCGTCGACGACCCCGAGCGTCCCGACGCCCGCGGCGGCGAGGTACTGGATGACCGGGGCGCCGAGCCCGCCCGCGCCGATCACGAGCGCGCGGCCGTCGAGGAGCCGTCGCTGTCCCTCCGGGCCGACCTCGTCCATGATGACGTGCCTGGAGTACCGGTCGAGCTGGTCGGCGTCGAGCGAGAGACTCATGGGTTCATGTGGGCGTCGAGCCGGTATAATCGTGTTCCCGACCCGACGAGGTCGCGGTCGCTCGACGGCTCTCACTCGCGTCCGCGCGCTCGCCGTCGCGGTCGCCCCCGCGCCCGCCGTCGATTCACGAGGGTTGAAGTACCCGAACGGCAAAGCTTGCGACATGCAGACGCTGCTTCTCAACGCCGACGACGTCGACGAGAACGCCCGCATGGACCGCGTCATCGACGCGGTGCGCGGCGCGTTCACGGCCTACGAGCGCGGGAACGCGAAGATGCCCGCGAAGTCGTACATCGACCTCCCGGAGTACAACGGCGACTTCCGGTCGATGCCCGCCTACCTCGACGTCCGGACCGAGGACACCGCCGAGGCGACCGGGTGGGACGCCGCCGGGATCAAGTGGGTGAACGTCCACACCGACAACCCCGCCGACCACGACCTCCCGACCGTGATGGGGACGATGATCTACTCCGACCCCGAGACGGCGTTCCCGCTGGCGGTCCTCGACGGCACGACGCTCACGATGAAGCGCACGGGCGCTGCCGCCGCGGTCGCGACCGACCACCTCGCGGTCCCGGGCGCGACCTCGCTCGGGATCGTCGGCGCCGGCGTCCAGTCGTACACCCAGCTGGAGGCGATCGCCGAGGTCCGCGACGTCGAGGAGGTCGTGATAAGCGACCTCGACGCGGAGCGCGTCGCGGCCTTCGTCGACGCATTCGAGGACCGCTTCGACGTGCGTGCCGGCTCGATCTCTGAGGCCGGCCACTGCGATATCCTCTCGACGGTGACGCCCGTCGAGGAGCCCATCGTCGGCCCCGACGACGTGGGCGAGCACACCCACGTCAACGCGATGGGTGCGGACGCGGCGGGCAAACACGAGCTGGCGGACGAGCTCCTGCTGGACGCGACCGTCGTCATCGACGACCACGAGCAGTGTACTCACTCCGGCGAGATCAACGTCCCGTACGCCGCGGGCACGCTCACCGACGCCGACATCTACGGCGAGATCGGCGAGATCGTCGTCGGAAGCCGCCCGGGCCGGGCGGGGATCGACGCCGGCGGGGCCGCCCCAGGCACGGGCGCGGAGGGGGTCACGGGCGTCACCGTCTTCGACTCCACCGGCCTCGCGATCCAGGACGTGGCGGCCGCTCGCGTCGTCTACGAGCAGGCCGACGAGGCCGACAACGGCTACCCGTTCGACCTGCTCGGACTCGCGGGGTAGTCGCCCGACCGCTTTTTACCGCTCGCACCCGTATGACGGCCGTGCAACTCGTCAGCGTCGCGGCTGTCGCGGAGAACCGGGCGATCGGCAGCGACGGCGAGGTACCCTGGCCCCACATCGAGGCCGACGTCCGCCAGTACCGGGAGCGCGTCGCGGGCTCGCCGGTGATCCTGGGCCGCCGCACCTTCGACTCGATGCGCGACGACCTCCCCGGCGCCCGCCAGATCGTCGTGAGCCGGAGCGCCGACGCGGTCGACGTTCCGACCGCGGTCGTCGCAGACGGCGTCGACTCGGCGCTCGACCGCGCCGCGGAGCTCGTCGGCGACGACGACTCCGACGACCCCGTCTACGTGCTCGGGGGCGGGGCGATCTACGAGCTGTTCCAGCCCCGCCTCGACCGGATGGTGCTCAGCCACGTCGACGGTGCCTACGAGGGCGACACGTTCTACCCGGCGTGGGACGCGGACGAGTGGACCGTCGCCGAAGAGACGGCGTACGACCGGTTCACCCTCCGCGAGTGGGTCCGGCGCGCCGCCGCGGCCTGAGCGCTCCCGCGCTCACGCGCCGCCGGTCCCGTCGACGCGCTCGGCGAAGCCGAAGCGCGGCTTGGTCTCGTCGACCACGACCGTCAGCGTCTCGCCCACCGCGGCGTCGGAGACGAACAGCGAGTACCCCTCGACGTAGGCGATCCCGTCGCCCTCGTCGCCGAGCTCCTCGACGGTCACCTCCAGCCGGTCGCCCGCCTCGACGGGGGCGGTGTTCAGCCCCTTGGCGACGAGGTACACCTCCGAGGAGGAGTCGCGGGAGGCGGGCGGCGAGACGGTCCGAACGTACTCGAACTCGGCGCGGACGTCCTCGCGGAACGCGTCGAGGTCCTCGCCCTGGAACACCTTCACGACGAAGTCGCCGCCGGGCGCGAGCAGCTCCTCGGCCACGTCGAACGCCTGCCGCGCGAGGTGGACCGACCGGGCGTGGTCGAGCGCGTACTCGCCGGTCATGTTCGGCGCCATGTCGGAGATCACCACGTCCGCGCCGCGCTCGCCGATCGCCTCCCGCAGGTAGTGGCGGGTGCGCTCCTCGGTCATGTCGCCGCGGATCGTCTCCACGTCGTGCTCCTCGAACTCGTCGATGCGCTGGAGGTCGACGCCGACGACGGTGCCCGACTCGCCCACCTCCTCGGCGGCGACCTGGAGCCACCCGCCCGGCGCGGCGCCGAGGTCGACGACGGTGTCGCCGCGCTCGAATAGGTCCGCCTCCTCGTCGAGCTGTTTCAGCTTGTAGGAGGCCCGGCTCCGGTACCCCTGCTGTTTCGACCGGTTGTAGTACTCGTCTTTACCTGCCATGCTTACCTCACAACACTCCGCGACACATTCTGCGTGGAACCCGCTGTCGGATCTGCATTCATACGGGGAGAGACGCCGTCGAGGCGGAAAGGGACATCGGATAGGAGCGGCCGGCCGTCGGCCCTGCAGCGGCGCCGATGGCCGACGCCGAACTCGAACGCCCTCGCCTGGGTGTGGGGAACGTTCCGAGACCCGGGTGCGCGAGCGCCGACTCGACGCTCAGGCGTCTCGCGGACGGACGTTCACGTTGTGTCGGAAGCGGTTCTCGGGATCGTACTCGGCTTTCACCGCCGCGAGCCTGTCGCGGCTGTCGCCGTACGCCTTCGCTCGCCAGTCCTCCCACTCCTGCTCCTCGACGCCCACGAAGCCCGCGTACGCGCCTTCGGCGCCCGCGTCCCGGAGCCGACGCTCGGTGTCTCGGACCCACTCGAGGTTCGCCGGCGTGTCGTGGCTCTCCCAGTTCGCCTCCGCGGTGATCATGAACTCCTTGTCGTCCCACGCGAAGGCGCTGGCCGGCCCGCGGCCGACGTTGCCCCCGAGGTGCCACACGCCGACCGCGTCCAGGGGTCCCGGCGCGTCGTCGACCGCCTCGCGGACGACGGTCAGTACGTCTTCGGAGAGGTCGTCGACGAACGCGGAGCGGTGGGCGTACTTCCGCCCCCACGGGAACAGCTGCGTGCCCAGATCGTGAAGCAGTTCGTAGGGCATCGGGTCGCTCATGTCTATCAGCGGCTCGGTCACCTCCCGGAGCGGCGCGACGGCCGCCGCGCCCGCGTCGGGGTCGCCCGCGTACGCGCCCATGACGGCGATCGCGTCCGTCCCGGCGAGGTCGTCCGGGATCGCCGGGAGGTTGGGGACGTGTCCGCGGAGGAGGGTCGTGGTCAGCTCCGGGGGAGCGTCGGCCGTCACCTCGCGGTAGGCTTCGAGCACGTCCGCGGCGGCCGCGGCCGGATAGAAGACGCCGAGCCCCTGCACCAGCGGACCCACCTCGTAGAGGTCGAACTCGAAGCGCGTGACGACGCCGAAGTTTCCGCCGCCGCCGCGAACGGCCCAGAACAGGTCCTCGTTCCGGTCGGGCGACGCCCTCCGCACCTCGCCGTCGGCCGTGACGACCTCGAGGCTGCGGAGCGCGTCTACCGCTAGCCCGTATTTGCGCCGGATCCAGCCGATCCCGCCGCCGAGCGTCGACCCCGGGATCCCCACGTCGCCCGCGCTTCCGGTCGGGAACGCTAGCCCGTGCTCCTGGGTCGCCGCGAGCACCTCCTCGGCTCGGGTGCCGGGTCCGACGCGGGCGGTCCGCGCCGCCGGATCGACCTCGATCCGGTCCATCTCTGAGAGGTCGATCACGAGCCCCTGGTTGACGACCGCGCTCCCCGTCTGGTTGTGTGCGCCGCCTCGGACGGACAGCTCCAGGTCGGTCTCGCGCGCGAACCGGACCGCGGCGGCGACGTCGGCCGGTCCGTTCGCGCGGACGACGAGCGCCGGGTACCTGTTGATCAGGCCGTTCCACACCGTGCGGGCGTCCTCGTAGCCGTCGTCGTCCGGGAGGAGCAGCGCGCCGTCGAGGGAAGCGGCGAACGCTTCGATGGCTCCGTCGTCGAGCTCCGCAACCGTGCCGAGGGGATGCTTGTACACCGACATCAGTGAACAGCGTCGACCATTCGATCGCTGATATTAAAGTTGGCTGTCACCTGAGCGACGGTCGGCGGCGACGCCGTTCGCGTCGGGTCGCCCAGCGGAGAACCGAAACCGACACGGCGGCTCGCCAGAGCCACGTGCGTATGTCCGACGAGACGACGGCGCCCGAGCTTCCCGATCGACCCGCAGAGACGGCGAGCGCGGCGCCGGAGCCGCCGCGGACGGAGTCGGGTGACGAGGGCCTCGTCCACGCCGTCGGTATCGGGCCGGGGAACGCCGAGTTCCTGACGCGGCGCGCCGGCCGCCTGCTCGCCAAGGCGGACGTCGTCGTCGGCTTCGAGACGGTCGTCGACTTCGTCGCCGACGAGACCGAGGCGGAGCTCGTAACCTGCGGCTACCGCGACGAGCCCGAGGCGCTCGCTCGGTTCGCCGACCGCGTCGCCGGCGGCGCGCGCGGGGTGGCCGTGCTCATGGGCGATCCGAACCACTCCGGCTACCAGTTCCTCGGGAAGGTCGAGGCCGCCGTCGACGCGCCCGTCGCCGTCGTCCCCGGGATCTCCTCGGTACAGGTCGCGGCGAGCCGCGCACGCACGCCGCTCGAGGACGCCGTCTTCGAGACGCTCCACGTCAGGGGCGACGTCGCTTCCGCGATCGCGCGCCTCCGTCGTGCCGTCGGGGACCGCCCCCTGATCGTGATCCCCCGGCCGTACGACTGGATGCCCGAGGACGTCGCGGCCGAACTCGTCGACGCGGGGGCGGACCGCGACCGCGCCGCGCTCGTCTGCGAGCGGCTCACTCACCCGGACGAGCGGATCACCCGAACCGACCTCGGGACGCTCGCCGCCGACGCCGGCGGCGACGCCCCGGCGGACAGCGGCTTCTCCGACATGTCCGTGCTCGTCGTTCGCGCCTGATCGAGGGTGTGAACCTCCGCCTCGGCGACCCCGCCACCTCAGTCGCGTCGGGCCTCGGTCCCCTGACGGTCGCGACCGTCGTCGACTCGACGGTATCCCCGAAACCGATCGGGTTCGCCGGCGTCGACCGCCGAGACGGTCTCGAACCCGAGCTCCCGGTAGAACCCCTTCAGCTCGGCGTCGAACGCCGCGGTGACGACCGCGACCCCGCCGTCGCGCTCGGCGCGTCGCACCGCCGCGGCGACGAGCGCGGAGCCGATCCCCCGACCGCGACGCGCCGGCCGAACGGCCACGGCGTCGACGTGGAGCCGCGCCGGTTCGGGACGCGTCGCGACCAGCGCGCCGACGACGGCGCCCGTTCGGTCGAACCGGGCGACGAACGCGTCGCCGGCGTCGATCGCGGCGTCGACGCCTCCGGAGCCCGTCTCCAGCATGGCGGCGTCGAGCACGCGGCGGACGTCGAGCCGGTCGTCGGGGGCGGCGAGCTCGATCGCGAACCCGTCGGGGGCCGACGCCGAGGCGTCGTCCGCGTCGCGCTCCCCGCTCACGCGCCGTCGTCCCTCGCGGGACGGTCCCCCGCGCCGCCCTTGATCAGCCTGAGCAGTCGAACCTCGTCGGCGTCGACGACGCGGTCGCCGGGAACCGGCGAGCCGTCGACCAGCGCCGACGCCTCCTGCGGGTGGTAGCCCGCCTCGCGGATCAGCTCGTCGTAGGTCGCGCCGTCGGGGAGGTCGTACTCGTCGGCCCCCTCGCCGACGACCTCGACGGTGACGCGCATCGGCGACCTACCCGTCCAGCCGCTCGCGGAGCAGCCCGTTCACCTGTCCCGGGTCGGCGCTCCCGCCCGTCTCCTGCATCACCTGTCCGACGAGGAAGTTGATCGCGCCCTCGTCGCCGTCGCGGTAGTCGGCGACGGCGTCGGGGTTATCGTCGATCGCGTCGTCGACGGCGGCCTCGACCTCGCCGGAGTCGGCGACGCCGAGCCCCTCGCGTTCGATGACCGTCTCGGGGTCCTCGCCCGCATCGAGCATCTCGCGCAGGACGACCTCCTCGGCATTCTTCACCGTGAGCTCTCCGGCGGCGACGAGCTCGATCAGGCGCGTGAACTCGTCGAGCCGGTCCTCGACGTCCGTAATCTCCATCTCGCGGTAGTTGAGCTCGCCGAGCAGGTTGTCGGCGACCCACGTCGCGGCCAGCTCTGGGTCGAACGCCTCGGCGACGTCCTCGTAGAAGTCGGCGACCGCCTTCGTGGAGGTGAGCTTCGAGGCGGCCTCGCGGTCGAGTCCGTACTCCTCGCGGAAGCGCTCGCGGCGGGCGTCCGGCAGCTCCGGGATCGGGATCCGCGCCTTCCAGTCCGCCACCTCCAGCGCGGGGAGGTCGGCCTCCCGGAAGTAGCGGTAGTCCTTCTCGGCCTCCTTCGAGCGCATCGAGACGGTGACGCCGCGCCCCTCGTCCCAGTGGCGCGTCTCCTGTTCGACCTCGCGGCCGCGTCGGAGGACGTTGCGCTGGCGGGTGATCTCGTACGCGAGCGCCTGCTCTGCGCCCCGGTGACTGGAGATGTTCTTCACCTCCGCGCGGCTCACGTCCGCGAGGGCGTCCTCCGCGATCGCCCCGTCGTCGTCGACCGCCTCGCTCGGGACGAGCGAGACGTTGGCGTCGACCCGGAGGCTCCCGTCTCGGCCGGGGTCGAACACGCCGAGGTACTCCAGTACCTCCTCTAGCTTCGCCAAAAAGGCGCGGGTCTCTGCGGGGGACCGGAAGTCCGGTTCCGTGACGATCTCCATCAGCGGCGTGCCCGCGCGGTTGTAGTTCACGAGCGTGTGCGTGGCCGTCTCGATGGTGCCGCCGGCGTGCTGGAGGCTTCCGGGGTCCTCTTCGAGGTGCGCGCGGGTGATCCCGATCGCGCGGGACTCGTCGTCGACGCGGACCTCCAGCTCGCCGTCCTGGCAGATCGGGGCGTCGTACTGGGTGAGCTGGAAGTTCTTCGGCAGGTCGGGGTAGTAGTAGTTCTTCCGGTGGAACGTCGTCGTCTCGGGGATGTCGGCGTCGATCGCCTTCCCCACCTTCACCGCGGCCTCGACGGCGGCCTCGTTGAGGACCGGCAGCGCGCCCGGCAGCCCGAGGCAGGTCGGACACGTGCGCGTGTTGGGCTCCTCGTCCGCTTCGGGTTCCGTCGAACAGCCGCAGAAGATCTTCGTGTCGGTCTC
>NZ_JAXRUU010000071.1:0-13845 GCF_034497445.1 Halorubrum sp. AD140 | reverse complement strand
AGCTCCGCTCCGCGCCGAGCCCGGGCGCCATCACGACGACCGGGAGGTCGTCGGCGTCGCCGCCCGGCAGGTAGAGGGTGCCGCGGCAGGTGTCGCCGGCGACGTCGAACGCGAGCGCGCGGGTGGCGAAGCGCTCGCGGGGCGGCCGCGCGAGGCGGTGCTGCGCGCGGTTCACCGGAATCCGTCGGGTCACGTCCCGTCCTCGACGCCCGCTCCCTCCTCGCCCGACTCGGCGGCCTCCACCGGCTCGTCGGCGTGCGACAGCGTCTCCAGCACGCGCGTCGAGAACTCCGTCTCCGAGATCTCGTACCGGATCAGCTGCTCGAACCACTCCGGCTCGGCGTGCCACGTCCCGAGGACGTCGCCGGGCGAGCGAACGACCGTCCCCTCGACCCGGACGGGGTCCCACGCGTCGGCCTCCGCGCGGTCGATGAGCGCGTTGAGCGCGCGACCGATCTCGCCGTGGTGTACCTCGCGGCCGGGGAACGCCGTCATATACGTGAGCTCCATGGGGTCGCCGTCGTCGATCGACTCGACGCTGACCCCGTAGCTGCGGAGCGCCGGCTCCACCTCGGTCGTCGGCTCGTCACCGGTCATACGCGAACCTCGTCGGGACGGAATAAATCGGTACCGGCGCGAACGGCGCACCGCTCGGGGTGAGGGGACTCGGTAGTCGGTCGAAAGCCGCGGACGGGGGCGGCCACCGGTGCGGCGGCCGAATCGGTTCTGTCAGAGGCACACGATTATCCCGCGCGGCCACGCTTGACTACTCGGGAAAATCATATAAATGCTCGGGAGGGGTCCGTCGGTGCGTGGACGTCCATCCGTCGGCCGCCTCTCGCCGATGGAGCCGGTCAGCTCGAAGGAACCGCCGGACCGGGCACCCTTTATCACCCCCGCGGAACACGATCGGGTATGCTTCGGGGCGTTTCGACGGCGCTGATCAGATCCACCGACGCGGTCGGCGTCCTCGTCGTCGGCGGGCTGCTCACCCTGTTGACGTGGGTCGCCGTCCCGGCGTGGGTCGCCGGCGCACTCGCCTTCCCGCCGCTCGTCGCGCTCGCGCCGCTCGCGCTCGCGCCCGCCCTCGTGGTCAGGGGGTACTTCGTGCGGGTGCTCGCCCACGGTGGCGCGACCGGGAACCGAGACGGCGCGCCGTCGTTCGTCGCGTGGAACGAGCTGTACCGGGACGGACTCAAGTCGGCGCTGTTGAGCGCGCTGCTTTTGGCTCCGCTGGCGCTGGCGGCCGCGCTCGTCGCTCTCGCGGGGGCCGCTGTCGGAACGGGTGTCGTCGAGCTCGCCCCCGTGACGACGCCGATCGAGCGCACGCTCGGACCCGGCGGGGGAACGGCGGTCCTCGGGATCGGAGGCGCGGCCCTCTCCGCGGGCGCGGCGGTGTACCTCCTCGCGTTCGCGTACGTCAGGCCGGCAGCGCTCGCCGCGTTCGCCGCGTCGGGGCGGCTTCGCGACGGCCTCCGCCCGACGCGGGTCGCCGACGTCGCCGGCTCGGCGGGGTACGCGACGGCGTGGGTCGTCGCGGCCGTGGCCCTGGGCGCGGGCTACGCGCTCGCGGCCCCGTTCGTCCCGCTCGTGGTCGGCGTCGTGGTCGTCTTCGCGGGTCGGGTCGCCGCACACGCCCTGTACGGACGCGGGGCCGCGGCCGCGGTCGACTTCGGGCCGGGGGCGGGCGACGAGACGCCGGAAACGGCCGCGACCGACAGCCTCCGCGCCTCCGCGCCCGACGCGCTCGGTCCGGTGTCCGCGACCACGCCGCCGACGTCGACGCCCGACCGACCGGACGGCGGGTTCCGGCGGTCGACGCCCGAGGTCTCGCCGTCGGTACAGACCGGGCGGACGGTTTCTGTCGATGAGGGCGACGGCGGCGACGGCGGATTCGAGTGGAACGCGGACGTCGATCGGGGAACGGCCGGGGACTCGGCGCGGGAGACGGAGGGTCCGCCGACCGGGGACGACGGCTTCGAGTGGGGCGCCGGCGTCGGCCCGGAAGACAAGAGTTGATACGAGCGCGGGCGAACGGTCGGGTATGCGCATCTCCGACCGGGGCTACGGCGAGGAGGGGCGGGAGCGACTCACCCTCGTCCCCGAGAACGTCGACGACCTCTGGCACCTCGCCCACGTCCTCGAACCGGGGGACCGCGTCGAGGGGGACACCACCCGCCGGATCCAGCGGAACGACGACCAGATGCGGGACACGGGGGGCCAGCGCGAGCACATCTTCGTCACGCTCGAAGTCGAGGAGGTCGAGTTCGCGCGGTTCGCAAACCGGCTCCGCGTCTCGGGGGTGATCGTCGCCTGCTCGCGGGAGGACCAGCTCAACGCCCACCACACGCTGAACGTCGAGGAGCACGACGAGATCACGGTGGAGAAGCACTTCAAGCCGGACCAGACTGAGCGGCTCCAGGAGGCGACGGAGGCGGCCGAGAACCCCGACGTCGCCATCGCGACCGTCGAGGAGGGGGCCGCCTACGTCCACACGGTCCAGCAGTACGGCACCGAGGAGTACGCCTCGTTCACGAAGCCGACCGGGAAGGGCGAGTACTCCCGCCCCCGCGAGGAGCTGTTCGCCGAGCTCGGCGAGGCGCTCGCGCACCTCGACGCCGACGCCGTGATCCTCGCCGGTCCGGGGTTCACGAAGAACGACGCTCGCGACTACATCGAGGAGGAGTACCGCGACCTCTCCGACCGGATCACCACGGTCGACACGTCGGCCGCGGGCGACCAGGGTGTTCACGAGGTGCTGAAGCGCGGCGCGGTCGACGAGGTGCAAAAGGAGACGCGGATCTCGAAGGAGGCGAATCTCATCGACGAGCTGACAGAGAACATCGCGCAGGGCGCGAAGGCGACCTACGGCCCCGAGGACGTGGCCGAGGCGGCCGAGTTCGGTGCGGTCGAGACCCTGCTCGTGGTCGACGACCGCCTCCGCACCGAGCGGCAGGGCGACGGCGACTGGTCGATCGACGTCAACGAGGTGATCGAGTCGGTCGAGCGGCAGGGCGGCGACGTGGTCGTGTTCTCCTCGGAGTTCGCGCCCGGCGAACAGCTCTCGAACCTCGGCGGGATCGCCGCGGTCCTGCGCTATCGGCTGGATTGATCACGCCAGCTCGTGGTCCTCGCCCGCGTGCGCTCGGACCCACAGCTCGCCGATCCGGGAGAGCGTCGTCCGGTAGGACTTCCCGCGCTCCTCGCGCTCGATGTACCCCTTGCCGCCGGGGCCGAGCCGGTCGACGTTGTAGATCACCTTCGAGCGGAACGAGTCGGTGTACTCCTCGTTGAGGTCGGCCGCGAGCGTCTCCGCGAGCTCGGAGACGGACTCGAACTCGCCGTGTTCGCCGAGGGTGAACAAGACCAGCTCCTCGAACGGCTTGACGCTCTGAAAGGAGGCGACTGGCAGCTCGATCACGTGGCTGTCGCCGATGCGCTTCGCGCCGATGGTGGTGCCGCGCTCGTCGAACTCCGCGAGCAGGTCCGTGGTGCTTTCCAGCCGCTCGGCGACGCGGTCGGGGTCGACGTCGCCGTCCGCGTCTCCCGCCGTCCCGCCCGGGGCCGTCGCGCCCGCGGCGAGCTCTCGCAGGAGGTCTCGGTTCGCGCGGAGCTCCTCGGCCAGCTCGGTTTCGAGGTACTTCTCCGGGGCGGTGTAGTAGGTGTGGATCCGGTCGCGGTCGTCCTGGCGCTCGACCATGATCGAGTGGGCCGCGGTCGCGAACGCGAACGAGACCGGCCGAGGCATCGAGCAGAGGTTCACCCACACCTCGCGCTCGTCGGGGGCGTCGTCGCCGTCCGCGCCCTCACCGCTCCCCGTGGAGCCGTCCCCGGCGCCGTCTCGGTCCAGTTCCGCGTTGATCAGGTCGAAGGCGCGCTCGAAGGCGGCGTCGTAGTCGTACACGTCGGTCAGGCGCTCGCGCACGGTCTCCGCGCCGAGCAGGTTCCGGAAGTCCTGTTCCAGCTTCCGAGCGATGTTCCGCGAGTACTCGACGTTGGCCTCGCTGCCGACAGTCCCCTCGAGGAGGATCACCCGGTCGACGTCGAACTGGTCCCGGATGAGCGGGGCGATCATGCGGTCGTAGTCGAACCCGACCGGCACGATGTGCGTCTGCATACGTGAGACGAACGGACGGTGTTTATAAAAAGGCGGAGTCTCGCGACCGGGGCCGGTCGATTTTTCTCCGCGACGCTCGTCCGCACAGGTAATGTCCGGTGTAGCGCTCGCCGTCGACCCCTCGACGTACGTCCTGTTCGTGCTGGCGGCGGCGACGCTGATCCTGACGCCGGGCCCCGACACGCTGTTCGTCCTCTCCCGCGGGATAGAGGGAAGGACGGCCGGTCTCCGCGCCGCGCTCGGCGTCACGGCGGGGATCCTGTTTCACACCGCGCTCGTGGTGATCGGCGTCGCGGCCGTCTATCGGACCGTGCCGGGCGCCGAACGGGCCGTCCAAGTCCTCGGCGGGCTCTTCCTCGTGTATCTCGGCGTCGACACCCTGCAGTCGACCGGGAGCGAGGAGCCGTCGCCGACCGGGGACGGCGTGCGGGAGGGGTTCCTCGTCAACGCCCTCAACCCGCAGGTCGCGCTGTTCTTCCTCGCGTTCCTCCCCGGATTCGCGGCCGGAAGCGGCAGCGGCGGAGACGCCAGCGGCACGTCGATCGCCCTCCTCGGCGCCACTTACGCCGCGCTCACGGCCCTCTACCTCGGCGGCGTGGCGGTCGTCGCCGACGGGGCCGCGGACGTGCTCCGGTCCGAGGTGACCGGCCGCTGGCTGGACCGGGTCGCGGGCGGGATCCTGCTCCTGATCGGAGCGTGGGTCCTTATCGGGTGACAGGCCTCGCCGGTCAGGGACGTGCGGCGTCGAGTCCCCGGCGAGACGACGTCCGCCGTGTCGTTGCTCACTCGCGGTATCGCTCACTATTATGGCCCTGTACAGCGGTGTGTCGTCACATGTCGAAAATTGCGGCGGAGACGCTCCGCGAAGAGACGGAAGTGCTCGCGTTCGATCTGTGGGACACGCTCCTCGACCGCGAGGCGACGCTGGTCCCCGCGCTGGGTGCGTTGCTCGACGAGCACGGGAGCGACTACGACCCGGAGATCCTGCTCCGTCGGTACCTGGCCATGCACTTCCGGGACTCGATGATCGACTCGCTGATCCCGGGTCCCCACACGCCGTTCAAGGAGATCAGCCGTCGCGCGCTCGCCTACCGGCTCGAGCAGATCGGGCTCGACGTCCCCGACGAGGCGGTCCGCGCCGTTATCCGGCAGTGGAAGACCCTCCGGCCGTACCCGGACGTCGACGCGGCGCTGGGCCGCCTGAGCGGGGAGTACGAACTGGTTGGGCTCTCGAACGGCGATCCCGACATGCTCGAAGCGGTCCGTCCCAACTTCGAGACCGAGCTGGACGGGGTGGTGTCGGTCGCGGACGCGGGCGCGTACAAGCCGCACCGGGCGTCGTACGACCTGACCTGCGAGGCGTTCGACGTCGCGCCCCACCAGGTCGTGTTCGTGACCGCGCACACCTTCGACCTCGTGGGCGCGAAGGCGGTCGGCATGCGCGGCGCGTTCCTCAACAGACACGAGAACCCGTACGGGGGGTGGGTCCACGAGCCGGACCTCATCGTCCCCGACACCGAAGCGCTGGCCGACGCGCTCGCGCCCCGCGAGAGCGCGGGCGGGTAGCGCCACCGCGAGCGAAGAACGGCGCCGCGACGCCGGCCGCTTCCAAAACCGGTAATCCCCCGCGGCGAGAGGGAGTCGTATGGACGCACGCATCCGCGAGCACGCCGAGATCATCGCCGACCACTCCACCGGCATCGAGTCGGGCGACGACGTGGTCGTCCAGCTGCCGGCCGAGGCCGAGGACCTCGCCGTCGCCCTCCACGAGATCTGCGGGGACCGCGGCGCCAACCCGGTGTACCTCAACAACTCGAAGCGCGCCGAGCGCGCGTTCAAGCGCTCGTCCGAGGAGTTCGCCGAGCCGGACCACCGGCTCGCGCTCTACGAGGAGGCGGACGTGTTCGTCATCGCGCGCGGCGGCGCGAACGCGACGGAGGACGCCGACGTCGACCCCGAGACGAACGCGGCGTACAACCGCGCGATGGCCGACGTCAAGCGGACGCGGCTCTCGAAGACGTGGTGTCTCACCCAGTACCCCACCGCGAGCCACGCGCAGCTCGCCGGGATGAGCACCGAGGCGTACGAGAACTTCGTGTGGGACGCCGTCTCGCTGGACTGGGACGCCCAGCGCGCGTTCCAAGAGGAGCTGGTCGCGATCCTGGACCCCGCCGACGAGGTGCGGATCCGATCCGGAGAGGAGACCGACCTCACGCTCGACGTCTCCGGGAACTCGACGCTCAACGACTACGGCGAGGCGAACCTCCCCGGCGGCGAGGTGTTCACCGCGCCCGCCCGCGACGGGGTCGACGGCGAGGTCCACTTCGACCTCCCGCTGTACCGCTACGGCCGTGAGATCGACGGGGTCCGCCTGCGATTCGGAGGCGGCGAGGTCGTCTCGCACTCCGCCGAGCGCAACGAGGACCTGCTCACCGGCATCCTCGACACCGACGACGGCTCGCGTCGCCTCGGCGAGCTCGGGATCGGGATGAACCGCCAGATCGACCGGTTCACGTACAACATGCTGTTCGACGAGAAGATGGGCGACACGGTCCACATGGCGGTCGGCTCCGCGTACCCGGAGACGGTCGGCGAGGGCAACGAGCTCAACGAATCGGCCGAGCACGTCGACATGATCGTCGACATGAGCGAGGACTCCGTCATCGAGGTCGACGGCGAGGTCGTCCAGCGAAACGGGACGTTCGTGTTCGAGGACGGGTTCTAGCGCCGTCGAGAGAGGCATTGGCCTTCGCGAGGCGCAGAGTTATGCCGCGACGCGACGTACGATCGCTCATGCCCGAAGAAGTCCTCTTCGAGTCCGAGAGCAGTCGCAGCCGCGAGGAGATCGCGGCGTACCTTCAGAGCGTCGTCGAGTCGCTGGAGTCCGGGAGCGCGATCGCGTTCAAGCGCGGCGAGGAGTCGGTGACCGTGGATATCCCGGCCCGACCGACCTTCGAGGTGAAAGTGGAGCGCGAGGGCCCCGTCGACGGTTCCGGCGAGCTGAGCGTCGAGTTCGAGCTGGCGTGGGACGAGGACGGCGGCACCGACGACCTCGGCGGAGACCTGGAGATCGAGTAGGAACGCGTCGGTTCAAGGAGAACGCGCCGATCGAGACCGGACGCGCGAACGTCCGGCTACGGCACCTCGCCGCGGCCCTCGGCGAACGCGTCGCGCGCGGAGAGCTCCTCCAGCGTGTCGTCCACGCGGTCTCGGACCGCCTCCAATCGCCCGACGAGCTCCTCGTACTCCTCGGTGTCCGTCGCGTCCGACGCCTCCAGCGCGGCCTTCTTCGAGGCCAGCGCGAAGAACCGCTGGCTCCGTTCGTCGAACTCCGCGCGGTGGAGCAGCACCTCCACGAGCGTGAGCAGGTCGTCTCTCGTCACCGGCTTCGTCTTGTAGTCGTCGAACGGCATGTCGACGATGTCGGCGTCGGGCTCGACCGCGGTCAGCATCGCGACCCGGGCGTCGTACCCCTCGGCACGGATCGCCTCCAGCACCTCGTGGCCCGACAGGTCGGGCATCCGACGGTCGAGGAGGACGACGTCGACCGACTCGTCCATCTCCTCCAGCGCCGCCTCGCCGCCGGTCGCGATCCGGACGTCGTACGCCGGGTCGAGGTACGCCCGATACAGGTCGGCGAGGTCGGGCTCGTCGTCGACCGCGAGGACCGTTGCCCGCGACGCCAGGTCGCTCATGGTTTCCGAGCCCCGAGCCGCGGAACCGGGGGCCGTAGAGTCAACGCCCGCGGAGCCGCCGTCCGCGGCTCGCGAGGCGCGCGTCTCGAACCGTCGCGGCCGACAGCCGTTCGTGCGCTCATGACTCGACAGTCGACGGCGACCCGTTAAAACGTTGACCGTCGGATATCAGCGCCGAGAACTGACGACGCTCTCGGAGACGGTCCGTCCGCGGTCGATGCGCGCGGTCGCGTCTCGCGGACGGCCGCCGACTCACCGTGACCCAAAGGCACATTTACGCGCGCTCCATATCCGAGCACAACGAATGTCTCACAGCCCCTCACTGCCCGACCGTCCCCGTCTGGAGCTCGACCCGGAGATGAGCGAGACGGAACGGCTCGAAGCGATCCGCCAGCACTACCGGCGGATTCTGCAGGTGAACGAAGAGCTGGAGCAGCGGCTCGACGACGCGCAGGGTCGCCGTGGCGAGCTGAAGACCGACGTCGACGAGCTGAAACGCGAGAACGAGGTGCTGAAGACCTCCTCGCTGTACATCGCGTCGGTCGAGGAGGTCACCGGCGACGGCGTCGTCATCAAACAGCACGGCAACAACCAGGAGGTGCTGACGCAGGCGTCCACCCGGCTCGACGAGGACCTCCGGCCGGGCGACCGCGTCGCGATCAACGACTCCTTCGCGGTCCAGCAGGTGCTCGACGACGAGACGGACTCCCGGGCGCAGGCGATGGAGGTCACCGAGTCGCCCGACGTCGAGTACGCCGACATCGGCGGGATCGACGAGCAGATCCGCGAGGTCCGCGAGGCCGTCGAGGACCCCCTCGAGAACCCCGAGCAGTTCGAGGCCGTCGGCGTCGAGCCGCCGAGCGGCGTCCTGCTCCACGGTCCGCCGGGGACGGGGAAGACGATGCTGGCGAAGGCCGTCGCCAACGAGTCCGACGCGACGTTCATCAAGATGGCCGGCTCCGAGCTCGTCCGGAAGTTCATCGGCGAGGGGTCGCGACTCGTCCGCGACCTGTTCGAGCTGGCCGCCGAGCGCGAGCCCGCCGTCATCTTCATCGACGAGATCGACGCCATCGCCTCGAAGCGGACCGACTCGAAGACCTCGGGCGACGCCGAGGTCCAGCGGACGATGATGCAGCTGCTCTCCGAGATGGACGGCTTCGACGACCGCGGAGAGGTCCGCCTCATGGCCGCGACGAACCGCTTCGACATGCTCGACGAGGCGATCCTGCGTCCCGGTCGGTTCGACCGACTCATCGAGGTGCCCGACCCCGACGCCGAGGGCCGCGCCCGCATCCTCGAGATCCACACCCGAGACATGAACGTCGCCGAGGGGACGGACGTCTCCGAGGTCGCGGCGGACCTGGAGGGGTACAGCGGCGCCGACATCGCCTCGCTGGCGACCGAGGCCGGCATGTTCGCGATCCGCGACGGGCGCACCGAGGTCACGCAGGCCGACTTCGAGGCGGCCCGCGAGAAGCTCCAAGACGCGGAGAAGGCGGAAGAGCAGGTCATCAACTACCAGTACTAGACGTACTGAGTGGTGAGCGGTTTCGGGTTTTGCGGAGTTTCTGTCGAGTGATCGACGGTGAGCAACTCTAAAGTCCCGGCCGCCTGCTTATAAACGGTTGACTGAAGATCGCCGGAGAACACCTCCAAAGCCCCAGCCGCGAGGACTCGCGGCTGCCCCTTTGAATCCCACCCGACCGCACCGCAACCGCGCCTCACGCCTCCCCAGCCTCGTCGGTCGCCTGCGGCGACCGACTCCCTCGCGCTCGGTTCGCGCCCGTCGGACGCTCACCGGAGCGCGCCGCCGCGATTACCAGTAGCGAACTGCCCCGACCGACGCTCCGAGCGCGACCGCTTCGTAACCCCTTAGCGCGGGGGCCGCCGATCCGGTCGTAATGAACACCATCCACGTCGCCGGCGGCGTCGGGGTCGCCGACACGGCGATGGCCTCCTACGACGCCGCGCTGGCGGACGCGAACCTCCACAACTACAACCTCGTGGCGGTCTCCTCCGTGGTCCCCGCGGAGGCGACCGTCGTCGCGGTCGAGGAGGCGCCCGACCTCGGTCCCGCCGGGAACAGACTCACCGTCGTCGAGGCCCGGCGGACGGTCGGACCGGACGACGAGGTCGACTTCCGCGAGGGCGGCCGCGCCGGCGCGGAGGGGGCGGAGTCGAAGCGCGCCCCGCGGCGGCGCCCCGACGTGGCCGCCGGGCTCGGCTGGGCGACCGGCCCCGGTCCCGGGCTCTTCTACGAGGTGACCGGCGAGGACCCCGACGACGTCCGCGAGCGGATCGAGGCCGGGCTGGACGCCGGCAGCGAGCTGCGGGACTGGGAGCTTCCGGACCGCGAGGTCCGCGTGGAGACGGCGGCCTCGAACCCGGACCGGTACACGACGGCGGTCGTGATTGCCGCGTACGGCGAGTCCGAGCCGATCCTCTCGCCGTCGGCGTAGGCCGGTTCGTTTCCGCCCGCTGTTGGCTCCCCGGCCGCCTTGCGGGTTCCGCGAACTCTAGGCGGTGAGAGACGGGACGATCGGGTACCCATGACCGCGAACGACGGCCGGATCCGGACGACGCACATCGGCAGCCTCCCTCGGTCTCCGGAGCTGCTGGACCTCCTCACGCGCCGCCAGGACGGCGAGCCCGTCGACGAGGAGGAGTGGGACGAGACCGTCGCGGCCGCCACGCGCGACGTGGTCGAGCGCCAGGCCGAGGCGGGCGTCGACGTCGCCAACAACAGCGAGCAGTCCCGCGTCTCCTTCAACTGGTACGTCGCGGACCGGCTCAGCGGCATCGCGGGGACGCGCGAGCAGGAGCTGTGGGCCGACCTCCAGGAGTTCCCGAGCTACGCCGAGGAGACGTTCAAGACGGACGTCATCGACCTGGCTCAGCACCCCGTCGTGACCGGCCCCGTCGAGTACACCGGCCGCGACGAGGCGGAAGCGGAGCTGGCGGCGTTCCGGGACGCGCTCGACGCGGCCGACGCCGACTTCGAGGACACGTTCCTCACGGCGGCTTCGCCGAGCGTCGTCACCGCAACGCACGTCGACGACCACTACGGCGACTACGAGGAGTACCTGTTCGCCGTCGCCGACGCGATGGCCGAGGAGTACGAGATCGTCGCCGACGCGGTCGCCGACGACACGCCGCTGCTCGCCGCGCCCGACTGCGGGTTCGGCACGCAGGCCGGCATCGGCATGGTCGACCCCGAGATCGCGTGGGCGAAGCTGGCGGCGCTCGACGAGGGCGCCGCGATCGCGACCGAGCGGATCTACGGCTGAGCGGCCGCCGGGTCACCGACGGGATCTCCCTCGTCGACGCCTTTTTGAACCGGCTCTGCGTACGCCGTGTGTCTTCGATGAACGGCAACAACCCGTACGCCGGGGCACCGGGTGTGACGAACGCGGGCGAGCCCGCGGCCGTCGACCTCTCCCCCGATCAGGAACGGCGCCTCCGGCGCGCGGTCGCCGGAATCGTCTCGCGAACCGAATCGTATCTCCCGGACAGCTACGCCGTCGGCTCCGAGCTGTCGGTGGGCGCGAACGGGCCGCAGGCGACGGTCGCGGTCAACCCGCCCGCCGGCCACCCCGTCTCGGCCGGCTTCACGCCGGACCCCGACGAGCTGGAGGCCGGGATCGCCGACGCCGACACCGACGAGGTCGCTCGCGGGCTGGCCGCCAGCGCCGCGCTGCAGGTGATGGACGCCGTCGGCGACGTCACGCCGACCGCGAAGTGAGATCGGGCTACTCTGCCGTTTCCTCCGCCGACCGTTCCCCCGCCGTCGTTCCGTCCACGGCCGACGCCGGCGGCTCCATGACCCCCTCTACGCGGCCGTAGATGCCGATATATCTCCTCGTACCCGTGCGCGCTCGCGAGGATCGGGACGATCCCCTCCTCCTCGACGCGGTGGGTGTACACGTCGTCCTCGGCGAACACCGACCCCGGCGGGATCGCCTCGAAGTTCGCGAAGTGGACGTGCGGCTCGCCGCCGCCCTTCGGCACCTCCTCGTCGCCCGCGACGACCGTCGTCTCGGTGAACGTCGGCGGCTCGTCGTCGAGCGCGCCGTGTGCGCGGAGGAACGCCAGACAGGCCTCGTAGCCGAACTCGACCGCCTCCTCGCTCCCCTGTCTGCCGACCTCGATCGAGACGGTGTGGGGGACGACGGAGTCGAGCGTCGTCGACCGCAGGCCGCCGGAGTCGACGACGTACTCCACCGGCATCCCGGTCACGCTCCGGCGCACCGACTCGGTCAGATCGCTGTAGATGGCGAAGGGCGGCGGCGCGCTGTGTGAGGTGTGGAGCCCGAGCACCGCGTCCATCCCCTCCAGCTCGGCCGCGAGCCGCGGCGCGAGCGCCCGCTCGTACTCGTCGCTGTCGGGGTCGCCCGGGAAGGCCCGGTTCAGGTCCGCGTCCGTGTACCGCGTCCCGGCCGCCAGCGCCGGCTCGTTGGCGACGATCAGCCGAACCGTGCCGCTCCCCACGCCCGACTCGTCGAGCTCGTCGGCGAGCCGCCTGACGATCCGCTCGCCGGCGGGCTCGTCGCCGTGGATCCCACCGACGATCGCGACGCGAGCCGACCCGGCCGACCCGCGCTCGATCGTTTGCATGCCGATTCGTACGCGCCGGTCGAATAATAAAGGCTGGCCGTTCGGCTCCGGTGAAATCCGTCGACCCCGACAGGGGCGGCGCGCTGAATACGGCGCGCGTATTCGTCTCCCTCGGCTCGTCCGCGCGAACTGGCACATAATGTTCAGTTATCACTACGGGCGGGATGAGATGCCACATCCTAACTAATGGACTACCGTTTCAACCGCCATTCATGGCCCTGGTTCGACTATCAGCAGTTGACTGGGTGTGCTTCGCGCTACTGATCATCGGAACGCTCAACTGGGGACTCGTGGGGCTTCTGGATATCAACGTCGTGGAGGCGTTGCTGGCGCCGGTCTTCCAGCCGTCTGCAGCCGAACTGGTTGCCAGAGCCATCTACGTGCTCGTGGGGCTCGCGGGTCTGTACTTCTTCTATCCGCTATACCGCATTTCCCAACGGGTCCGGCGCTGACTCCACGCTGATTGTGACCACCTCGGAGAGCGTCGTCCGCACGAGTACGCTCGTTGCGCCGTTAAAACAGGTCGACGAGTCCTTTCGCGGCCGCGACCAAGAGCAACATGTAGAGGGCGTTTCCGACGGTGGCGAACGCGAGAAAACGGACCAGAGGATACTTGCTCAGACCGGCCGGGATACTCATCAGTCCCGCCATACCTGGAATGGCGTTCGTCAGGCAGAGGGCGACGCCGCCGAACCGATCGAACGCCCGGGTGACGAACCGCATCCACCGTGTGCCCACCTTCGCCCGGATGAAAAACGGAAGCCGGTTCAGATACGGCATCCGCCGGCGAATCCCGATGAACTCCGGTCGGTCCTCGTTGAACCCCCGGTACAGCGTCCACTGGCCGAGCGTTGAAGCGGCGACACACAGCCCAACGACGGTCAAAAGCACCAGCAGAGGCGGGTCGACGACGACGACGTATCCGAAGAAAAGCGCCCCGGGAGGGGTGAATTTCCCGAGGATCATCCCGTCGAAGTAGAACAACACGACGAAAAGCGGCACGCCGGCCGAAACGACGAGCTCCGTCCACGACGCAGGGAGGACGCTCGCGAGCATCTCGTCTTATTTGCGTTCCGTGATACTTGAATACACCGCGTGAGAGGGGACGAGTTCCACGCGTTCGGTGTAGACGGGATCGTCGTACATTCTCCACACCAACAGCAGAAACTGAATTGAAACCCCTCGACTGCGAGTGTCGATTTCGGGTGTTCGCGACCTGCCACGCAGTTGTGCGAGGTGGTGGGCGCGTGTACACCGATCGGCTATGATCGATTGACTCCTCCCTGGGACGCGTCGGCTGAGGGGAACTCGTCGTAACAGGGGGTACTCAGTTTTGGATTTGTGGGGCGTTCGGGCTCAAATCGCACGTATATTGCGTCGCCGGTGTACTCGGGGTGACAATCCAGCGTGATCGACTTG
>NZ_JAXRUU010000070.1:0-14308 GCF_034497445.1 Halorubrum sp. AD140 | reverse complement strand
ACGCGCTCCATCAGGAACGTCGCGTCCTCGCTCGCGCCGAAGTCCGCGGCCGGGAGCACGGTGTCGATCCCGTCGACGCCCTCGGCGACCTCGGTCACCAGCGCCTGTAGCTCCGGGTCGCTGTCCGCGCGCGGCGACTCGCTCACCACGTCGACGGTCCCGCGGCAGCCGTGCATCGTCGCGGCCGACCGCACGACGGTCTCGAACCGGCGTTTCATATACTCCATCAGCTCGGTCGTCTCGCCGCGCGCCTCGGCCTCCATGGACGCGTGCTCGGCGATGACGTTGCTCGCCGTGCCGGCCTCGGCCTTCCCGATGTTGACCCGCGTCATCCCGTCGGCGTGCCGGGGGATCCCGTAGGCGTTCACGATCGCGGTCCCCATCGCCTGCATCGCGTTGTCGCCCTCGTTCGGCGCCTTCCCCGCGTGCGCCGAGGTCCCCTCGATCGTCGCGTCGAGGTGCGCCATCGCCAGCGGTTTCTCGATCCCGGCGACTACCTCGCCGGTGGGATGATCGAGGCCGACGTGGACCGCGAGCAGGTAGTCGAGGTCGTCCGCGAACTCGCTTTTCGCCATCGGACACCCCCCGCCGCCGGTCTCCTCGGCCGGCTGGAAGAACACGACCAGCCGCCCGGCGAAGTCGCTTTCGGCGATCGCCTCGAGGACCGCGAGCCCCCACGTCATGTGGACGTCGTGGCCGCAGGCGTGCATCGTCCCGTCGATCTCGGAGCGGAACCCCTCGTCGACGGGGTCGTGGTCGGGGTCGGCCGACTCCTCGATGAACAGCCCGTCGATGTCGACGCGGAGCCCGATCGCCGGCCCCTCGCCGCGGTCGAGCACGGCGACGGCCCCGGTGTTCCCGCCGGTCATGCGGTCGAGCAGCTCCGCGTCCGCGCCGTGCTCGCGGGCGCGCTCGATCCACGGGTCGAGGTCCGCTTCGGGGACCGCCATGCGGTCGGCCGGGTCGTACGCGTCCGGGCCGATCGCGAGCTCGTCGACGCCGATCGAGCGGAGCTCGTCGACGAGCGTCGCCGTCGTGAGGAACTCGCGCCACGCCGGCTCCGGGTGGCGGTGGAATCGTCTGCGGACGCTGGCGAGCCGATCGCGGATCGGTTCGTTCATGAGTGTCACCCTCTCGCTCGACCGTCTTAATTGTACACAATTGTCGTTAACGAGAGGTACACAAAAAGGATAAGAGAACGCCCCGTGAGGATCCCCCAACGCGTCGTCTCGGCGCGCCCAGACCACATGAGCACACAACAGACCGCCGATCCGGACGTCGTCGTGTTGCGGGAGGGAACGGAGGGGCTGTCGATGGCCTCGTACGCGGACGCGCTGCGCGAGCGTCTCCCGGACCGGACCGTCGCGCTCGCTCGGACGCCCGCCGAGGAGCGCGAACTCGTTCCCAAGGCCCGGGCCGTGACCGGCATCACGCTCGACGCCGACCTCATTGAGCGCGCCGACCGACTGGAGCTGTTCGCGTGCACGTTCGCCGGCACCGACCACGTCCCGACCGACGCGTTGCGTGAGCACGGCGTCACGGTGACGAACGCCGGCGGTATCCACGCGCCGGGCATCGCCGAGCAGACGATCGCCAACATGCTCGTGTTCGCGCGGAACCTCCACGAGGGGTTCCGCCGGAAGGCGAACGGCGAGTGGCGCCACTTCCAGTCGCGCGAGTTCACCGACAGCACGGTCACCGTCGTGGGGCTCGGGTCGATCGGGCAGGCGGTCGTCCAGCGGCTCGCGGGGTTCGAGGTGGAGACCATCGGGATCCGCTACACGCCGGAGAAGGGCGGCCCCACCGACGAGGTGCTCGGGTTCGACGACGACGACGTCCACGAGGCGTTCGCCCGGAGCGACTACGTCGTGCTCGCGTGCCCCCTCAACGACCTGACGCGCGGTATGGTCGGAGAGGCGGAGCTGGCCACGCTCCCGCCCGAGGCGGTCGTCGTCAACGCGGCCCGCGGCGGGCTCGTCGACACCGACGCGCTCGTCTCCGCGCTCCAGACCGAGGGGATCCGCGGCGCCGCCCTCGACGTGACCGACCCCGAGCCGCTCCCGTCGGACCACGTGCTCTGGGACCTGGAGAACTGCCTCATCACGCCGCACACCGGGGGACACACCCCCAAACACTGGGACCGCCTCGCCGACATCGTCGCGAGCAACGTCGCGGCGCTCGACGCGGACGAGGAGTTGGAGAACGCGGTCGCCGTGCCGGAAGGAGACGGCTGACCGCCGGAGCCCCGCTCAGGCGGTGAACAGCTCGCGGGGGAAGTCGGCCAGCGTCTCGACCCCGGTCGACGTGACGCGGAACGTCTCGCTGATCTCCATGCCGATCTCGTCGGTCCAGATCCCGGGGATCATATGGAACGTCATGTTCTCCTCGAGGACCGTCTCGTCTCCGGGGCGGATGCTCGCGGTGTGTTCGCCCCAGTCCGGCGGGTAGCCGAGCCCCATCGAGTAGCCGATGCGGTCCTCCTTCTCGAGACCGTAGCGCGCGATGGCGTCTCGCCACGCCTCCTCGACGGTCTCGCATTTGACGCCGGGCTCCGCGGCGTCCAGCGCCGCTTCGATCCCCTCGACGACGATCTCCGCCGTCTCCCGCAGCTCCGCCGGCGGATCGCCGACGAACGTCGTCCGAGCCAGCGGCGAGTGGTAGCGGTGGCGACAGCCGGAGAGCTCGATGATCACCGGGTCGCCGTCCTCGAACCGTCTGTCGGTCCAGGTGAGGTGCGGGGTCCCGGTGTGGTCGCCCGACGGCATCAGCGGGACGATCGACGGGTAGTCGCCGCCGTACTCGTCGGTCCCCCGTATCAGCCGGTCGTAGATGGCGGCGGCGACCTCGTACTCGGGAACGCCCTCTTCGATCGCGTCGAGGCCGGCGCGCATCGCGTTCTCGGAGATCCGGGCCGCCTCGCGCATGTACGCGAGCTCCTGTTCCGACTTCTTGATCCGGACCCAGCCCACGAGCAGCGTCGCGTCCTCGAACTCGGCGTCCGGGAGGTTCTGCCGGAGCCGCGTGTACGACTTGGCGGTGAAGTAGGCGGCATCCATCTCCAGGCCGACGCGCCCGTCGGCGACGCCGAGCTCGTCGAGGACGCCGGCGACGAAGTCCATCGGGTGGAGGTCGTGCGGCGACTGGACGTGGTCGTCGCTGTACGCGCGGATGCTGTCGTCGGACAGGTGGGTCGTCGCGCGCGCACCGCCCTCGTCCATGTCGCGGCCGATCCACACCGGCTCGTCGCGGTCCGGGGTGACGACGACCGCCTGGTGAACGTAGAACGACCAGCCGTCGTAGCCGCTGAGGTAGTTCATGTTGGCCGGGTCGGCGACGACGATCGCGTCGAGGTCGCGCTCGCGCAGCCGCTCTCTGGTCCGGTCCACCCGCCGCTCGTACTCGGCCGCGTCGAAGATGTGTTCCCGTGGCATGATAACAGGGCGTGTACGAAGCCGATCTCTCAGCAGCCGCATAACTTTTTCGTGTACATTGAGAACGGATTCTGTGTACGATTTTCCGGCGTCTCCCGGTGCATCGCCCCGTATCGCCGCGGAATCGAGTCCAGCGCGGACTCACGAAAACCCGGTCGAGAGCGCGTGAGAACACCGCTTCGCCGTCGTGGTCGGGTTTTTTGTACGCCGTCCACGGATATCCGCACATGCTACACAGCACCGGACCGCTGCTGTCGATAGACGTCGGCGAGCGGACGACGTCCGAGACGGACGTCACGGAGGTTCAGAAGCGATACGTCGGGGGGCGGGGAGTGGCGACGCGGCTGGCCCACGAGCGGATCCCGTTCGACGCGGACCCGCTCGGGCCGGAGAACAGGGCCGTGTTCACCACCGGACCGATGCAGGCGTCCCAGATGAGCTTCACGGGACGCACGAACTGCACCGCGCTGTCGCCGCTGACGGACGGGCTCCTCTCCTCGAACGCGGGTGGCTTCGTGTCTCGACACCTCGCGGCGACGGGCTACGGGGCGATCGAGCTGGCGGGCGCGAGCGACGAGCTGGTCGTCGTCCACGTGCGCGACGACGGCGTCGAGTTCGAGCCGGTGCCGGACCTCGCCGGGGCGACCGTCTCGGAGACGGCCGGCTATCTCGACGAGGAGCGCGACGTCTCCAGCGACCGGACGGTCGTCATCGGACCCGCGGGCGAGAACGAGGTCCGGTTTGCGTCGATCATGACGACCGAGGAGCGCGCGTTCGGCCGGGGCGGCCTGGGCGCGGTGCTCGGCTCGAAGAATGTGAAGGCCGTCACATTCGGCGGCGACTCGGCGCCGGACCTCGAGATTTCCGCGACCGCGAACGAGGTTCACCGCGAGGCCGCCACCGAGGACCACATCATGAAAGAGCAGGGGACGGTGGCGGTGATGGACCTCGCGAACGAGATGGACGGGCTGCCGTCGTACTACTTCTCGGAGCGCTCCTTCGAGGGCGTCGAGGGGATCAACGGCGCCGCCGTCGCCGAGAAGAAGTACAAGAAGGCGACGTGCTCGGCCTGCGCGTTCGCCTGCAAGCTCCCGACCCGCGACGAGGAGCGCGGCGTCGAGACCGAGGGCCCCGAGTTCGAGGTGGCGATGGCGTTCGGCTCCAACTCGGGGGTCGACGACATCGTCGACGTGATGGAGTCGAACCGGCTGTGCGACGAGTACGGCCTCGACGCCATCTCCGCGGGCAACACGATCGCCGCCTACCTCGCGGCCGAAGACGAGTTCGGCAACCGCGAGCTCATCTGGGACCTCGTCGACAAGATCGCCCACCGGGACGGGGTGGGCGACCGACTCGCGGAGGGGATCGGCCGGGTTCACGAGGAGCTCGGCGTGGGGAACTGGTCGGTGAAGAACATGGACTTCGCGGCCCACGAGGGGCGGCTCCTCCACGGCCAGGCGCTCTCGTACGCGGTCGCGAACCGTGGCGCAGACCACATGTACGCGACGTTCTACTCCGTCGAGTACCCGCTCGTCGAGGAGGACGAGGCCATGGAGCCCGCGGGGTTCGCGGGGAAGGCCGAGCGGCTCGTCGAGCGCGAGAACCTGATGGCGCTCAACGACAGCGGCGTCGTCTGCAAGTTCTCCCGGGACTTCATGACGCCCGAGCGCTACGAGCTCCTCTTCGACGCCGACTTCGAGGAGCTGCTCGCGGCGGGCGCGCGGACGGTGACGCTGGAGCGCCACTTCAACAATCAGCGCGGGATCGACGGCGACGACGACAGGCTCCCGTACGAGGAGGAGCTCCCCGGGCTCGACGACGCCATCGACGACTACTACGAGGTCCGCGGGTGGAACGAGGACGGGACCGTTCCGGAGTCGACGGTTCCGGCGTAAGGCATACGGGGGGATTCGTTCCCGTTCCACTCGACATTTCTGATAGTTTTTCAGCTACCCCTCCGAAGACTGCGAATTTGGAGTTATCCGGTCCATAACAATTTATGGATATACTAACCGGCCGAACGAAATGGCCGAATCAAGCGATGTAGACCAGTCAACATCCGCTCAACGGGCCCAACATCACAGCCCCCCGTCAGTGTGCGTCGTCGGCGTCGGTACCGTCGGTCTACACGAGGCACTCGCGTTCGAAGAAGCCGGTCACGACACGGCCGGATACGATATTGACGTGGAACGAATCCGCGCCTGTCGCCGGGGGGAGGACTCGACAGGGGCAGTCGACGAGGACCGGCTCGCTCGCAGCGAGTGCCTGTTCACGATGGACCCCACATGCATCGAAGCCGCGGAGTACGTCATCGTCGCCATTCCCACGGCGACCGACGACGGCACCCCCACCATGGAAAGCGTCGCCGCTGCCGCCGAAACCGTCGGCCACCACATCGTTCCTGAAACGACTGTGGTCCTCGTTTCGACCGTCTACCCGGGTGCGACCGAGCAGGTGTTCGTTCCGACGCTCGAAGCAGCGTCCGGTCTGGCGGCAGACACGGACTTCTCCGTCGCACACGCACCCGTTCGACTCTCGCCCCGGACCGACGGCTCAACGGTTATTCCGGAAACCCGACTCGTCGGTGCAGACTCGGCCGCGGTCGCCGACGAGGTCGCCGAACTGTTCGAGCGCGTCGTCGATACCGTTCACGTCGTCGACACCATCCGCGCGACGGAGGCAGCGAAGTGCGTCGAAAACGTTCAACGAGACGTCAACATCGCGCTCGTCAACGAGCTCGCGCACCTCCTGGGAGAAATGAATATCGACACCCGCGCAGTCCTCGATGCCGCCGGCACGAAGTGGAACTTCCAGCAGTACGAACCGGGACTTGTCGGTGGTGAGTGCGTCCCAATCGCCCCACAGTTCATCATGGAACGGGCCCGCCGTGCCGGCGCGACGCCACGCCTCCTCGAACATGCCCGAGCAGTCAACGACCGGATGGTCGACCGCGTCACCGAGACGACGGTCTCGGCCCTCGCCCACCGTGCCGACCGCCGTCACGGTACCGAACCCACCACCCCCACTGACCCGGCGACGGTCCTCCTGCTCGGTCTCTCGTACAAACCAGATTCCAGCAGCCTCGAAGCGACCCCAGCGAAGTCGGTGGCCCGCCGGCTCGAGCGACGCGGCGTCCGCGTCGTCGGCCACGATCCCCTCGTCGATGCAGACGCCGCTGCCGACGCTCTCGACATCGACGTTCTCCCGTCCATGGAGGGGGCAAAGGCCGACGCAGTCGCCATCTTGGTCGACCACAGCGCGTTCGCCTCACTCACTATCGACGACATCCGGAAGGGAACGAGTCCCGTTCCGGTCGTCGTCGACCTGCCCGGTGTCTTCGACCCGGACTCCGACCACGCGACCGTCATCTACCGGGACGTGAGCGATGTATCGTGAACACTCGGTCGCGATCGTCGTTCCCGCCTACAACGAACGCGGATTCGTCGGGTCCGTCCTCGAAGCGATGCCCGCGTACGTCGACCGGGTGTACGCCGTCGACGACGCCTCCACGGACGGGACATGGACCGAGCTCCTCACCGTCGCGGACGGTGACGCGTCGCGGGACGAGCAACAGCCATCGGCACTCAATGCACGCACCGCCGCCACGAGACAGAGCGGCCCTGTCGTCGCGTTCCGGCACGCCCGCAATCGGGGCCCCGGTGGCGCCATCAAGACGGGGTACCTTGCAGCACTCGGAGAGGGCTTCGACCTCATCGCAACGATCGACGGCGACGGACAGATGGACTTGGCGCTCCTCGATCGATTCTTAGACCCACTCATCGACGGCTTAGCCGACTACACGAAAGGCTCTCGCTTCGAACGATCCGACGACGTGGAGGGAATGCCGGCCTTCCGGCGGTTCGGAAACACTCTTCTCACACAGTTGGCTCAAGCGGTGATTGTGGATAAATCCCTCACAGACCCCGTAAACGGCTATACGGCGATCACTCGGCAAGCCCTCCGGAGCATCGACGTGCCCGAACTCTACGAGGGGTATGGGTACGGAATCGACGTTCTCGGGCGGTTGGACGTGAACGATTGCCGCGTCGTCGACATCCCCCATCCGGCCTCGTACGCGGACGAGACGAGTTCGATACGGTATCACACGTACGTCCCCCGAGTGTCCTATCTCCTCGCGGCCACTGCGCTCCGAAAACCCCGGCGGAAGCACTTCCTCCCCGGAATGGGTATCTCGGGAATACTTGAGCTATTCCGCTTTGGACCGCCACTGGCTCGTATCGCCGACCGGACAGAGGGGACGGAAGAAGGGTCGGTCGCTCATTCGTCCCAAGATCCTCCCGAGAGGAACGGAGACGATTCGGCATGAGAGTGCTGTTCGACGTAACTCATCCGGCGCTCGTCCACTTGTTCAAACACCCGATACGGGCCCTCGAGGAACGGGGAGAGCGCGTCCACATTGCCTCGCGGGAGAAAGACGTCACGACGAGTCTCCTCGACGCGTACGGGATCGACCACGTGGCGCTCACCACGGCAAGCGGTGGCCCCCTCTCCCGGCCGCGGGAGTTCCTGGTCCGGGAACTTCGATTGGTGCGGCTCGCCCGATCGCTTCAACCCGACGTTGTGGTCAGTCAGGTTGACCCCGCTGCGGCGCACGCAGCCCGTCTGTCCGGCGCCCGATGTCTCGTGTTTGACGACAGCGAACCCGAGTGGGCAGCGGCCGCACTCACGCACCCGTTCGCGGACGTCGTCTGCACACCAGCGACATTCGAGCGGGAGCTCGGGGCGAAACACCGCCGATATGCCGGCTACCACGAACTCGCGTACCTCCACCCGGACCGCTTCACACCCAGCAGGGACCGCCTCGAGCGTGCCGGCGTGAACCCCGACCAACGGTACTTTCTCGTCCGGTTCGTCTCCTGGAACGCCCATCACGACGCGGGGCAAGCGGGCTTTTCTCCGTCAGCGAAGCGCCGACTGATCGACACTCTCGCGCGACACGGAACCGTCTACATCTGTAGCGAAACATCCCTCCCACCCGACCTGCGTCGGTACCGACTCCCCGTCTCACCCACTCTCGTGCACGACGTGCTCGCGTTCGCCGATCTATACGTCGGCGACTCACAGACGATGGCGACGGAGGCCGCGGTCCTCGGCACGCCAGCCATTCGTTCGAACTCCTTCGCGGGTGACGACGACATGGGGAACTTCAGGCACCTCGAAACCGAGTACGGACTCATCCGGTCGATCGGAGACGAAGACGAAGCCGTGCGGCAGGCCGGCGCGTTCGCACTCACCCCACCAACCAAAACGTGGCAGCGACGGCGCGAGCGGCTGCTCGATGAGACCATCGACGTCGCGTCGTTCGTCCTCGACACCATCACGGAGGTTGGAGCTCGATGAAGGTTCTCTCGGTCGTCGGAGTCAGGCCCGAGTTCATTATGGCGATGCCCGTCTCACGCGTGCTCGCCCACGAGCACGAGGAGGTACTCGTTCACACGGGCCAGCACTACGACGACATGCTCTCCGACGTGTTCTTCGAGGAACTCGCCCTCCCGGCTCCGGCGCACGAACTGGGGGTTGGATCGGCTCCACGACCGAAGCAGGTCGCTCGGATCCGGTCACGGCTCGCCGAGTGCCTGTCCGCCGAGAAACCCGACGCAGTCGTCGTGTACGGCGACACGAACTCCACGCTGGCCGGCGCCCTCACCGCGAGCGACCACGACACGTTCCTCGTCCACGTAGAAGCAGGCGTCCGCAGTTTCGACCGAACGATGCCGGAGGAACGGAACCGACGGTTGGTCGACCAGTACGCTGACCTCCTGCTCACGCCCACGCCGGAAGCCGCCCAAACCCTCCGCGCGGAGGGCGTGTCCGGAACCGTTCACCACGTCGGCGACGTCCGACGGGACGCGTTCGAACTCGTTCATGGGGCCGACGAGACCTCGGCAAGCGTCCATGATCGCTGTAACCACGATCCCGGTGACTACGCCGTGGCGACTATCCATCGCGCAGCGAACACCGACGATCCCGCGGTCCTTCGGTCGCTCGTCCGTGGTCTCGCCGGAAGTCGACCGCCGGTTGTGCTCCCCGTGCATCCCCGTACCGAGCAGCGACTCCGCGAGTACGGCCTCGACACGTGGGCAGACACGCGGATTACCACTGTCGACCCCCTCGGGTATCCCGCGTTCTTACGCCTGATCAGCGGCGCAGGCTGCGTGGCGACTGATTCGGGCGGCATCCAACGCGAAGCGATGCTGGCGGGGACGCCGTGCGTGACGCTTCGAGCGACGACCGAGTGGCCCGAAACCGTTCGAGAAGGATACAACCGTCTCGCCGGGACGGAGGCTCCGGCAGTGCGGCGCGCGATCGACGCGTCGTTCCGGCGATCGGTGGACCCGCCGTCCCTCGACACGCCTGTCGCTCCCCGTATCGTGGAGACGCTAGAGGCCGCGATGAACACCGCACGACCGGTGGCAGAGAGTACGACACCACCGCAGATGATGGACTGATGCGGGTGCTGAGTCTCACCCCGAGTGCCGATTCGAACTCGTACGCCCGGCGGCGCGACGCGCTGGCCCGTCTCGGCGTCGACACGACAACGCTGAGTCCGTCAGGGCGCCACGTCCCCGGCGAATCTTCTCGGTCGGCCGTCGATTACGCGGCCCTCTATCCGCGCGTGTGCCGGGAGTCGCGACGCGATTACGACCTCGTCCACGCGACGCAGGGCGTCGTCGCACCGCTTGCGCTCGCCCAGTCTATTCGGCCGGTCGTCCTCTCGCTCTGGGGGACTGACCTTTTCGGACGCCTCGGTCCGGTGACCCAGTGGTGTGCCAAGCGAGCGTCGGCGGTTGTCGTGATGTCCGCGGAGATGGACCGTCACCTCGACGCCGACGCCGCAGTCATTCCGCACGGCGTCGATCTCGACCAGTTCCGCCCCCGGAACCAGGCCGCCGCCCGCGCCGAGCTCGGATGGGCGGACGACACCGTCTCCGTGCTCTTCCCGGCGCATCCAGCCCGTCCCGTGAAGAACTATCCGCGCGCCGAACGTGTCGTGGCCGCGGCACGCGACCGCCTATCCGACCCCGTGTCACTCGAAACCCTCAGTGACGTCCCGCACCAGGCCGTCGAGACCTACATGAACGCGGCCGACGCCCTGCTTCTCACGTCACATCACGAGGGCTCGCCGAACACGGTCAAGGAAGCGCTCGCCTGCAACCTCCCCGTCGTCTCGACGCCCGTCGGCGACGTCGCCGACCGTCTCGACGGTGTCTCTCCGTCCGCCGTCTGCGAGACCGACGACGAGCTCGTCGGCGCGCTCACTCGCGTCTTGCGCGAGCGAACTCGCTCGAACGGTCGCGGTGCCGTTCGCGAGCTCACGCCGGAGCGAATGGCCCGCCGCCTCCGTGCGGTGTACGACGACGCCTGCAGTGATGGATAGTCCGTTACAGCGGACGCGCATCGGCCTGCATGCCGGCCGATCACTGATCGCGGAGCGCCTTCGGAGTCGGGTTCGACGCGTCGGCTCGCTCGAACCGGGGACGCTTGAGACGATCTTCGCCGCCCACCCCGCGGAGACCGTGTTTGTCCACGTCGGTCTCAGCGACGTCAACGCCGCGCTCCCGGGCGATCCGTACTGTCACGTTCGGAGCGCACTCACCGAGCAGTACGAGAACGTCCTCGTCCCCGGCTACACACCGTCGTTCCTCGATACCGGAGTGTACCACCGGCAGTACTCTCAACCCGCGTTCGGAACCTTCGCTCGCCGCTTCCTCGAGGACGCGACGTACCGCACCGCGGATCCGGTCTACTCGATTCTCGTCGACGGCGACTACCGGTTCGACGACTGCTGCTCCACGGAGAGTTTCTCACGAGAGAGTTGTTTCGCAAAACTCGACCGGGACGACGTGCTATTTGTGAACGTCGGCACCGACGGCTTCCGGTGTTCGCACCTCCACTACGTGGAACGATGTGCGGACGTGCCTTACTGTACCGTCTCCGACCACGAGGGCGTCGTCTATCACACTCCGACGGAATACGAGATGGTCTCGCACGCGTGTCCCACGGACGACCTCTACAGACGGTACAACCGGCCGAAGCTCGAACGTGTACTTTCGGACGCTGGCGTCCTCACGGCATACGACTGCAACGGTCTCTCCGTCCGCTTCTGTCGCGCCCGAGATATCCGAACCGTACTCGAACCTAAACTCGAAGCAGACCCCTACTACCTCGTCACCTGATGGGTCGATACGTACACTCACGGCCGGGTCGTCGTGACGTGCGTGAACCAGACCGCGCCGTTACTCCGCGGTCGCCGCGATCGCGTCCGCGATGACCTCGGTTCCGACCTCCGCCTGCCGCTGCGTCAGGACGAGCGGCGGCAGCAGCCGAACGACGTTGCCGTACTGGCCCGCGGTCCAGACGAGCACGCCGTGCTCGTAGCAGTACTGCTGGATCGCGTCGACGCGGTCGTCGTCCGGGTCGCCGTTCGCGTCGACGAACTCGGCACCGACGAACAGCCCCTTCCCGCGGACCTGGCCGAGCCCCGGATCGCCCTCGCCCGCGTCGCGGAGGCGGTCGCGGATCCACGCGCCGACCTCCGTCGCGTGGTCGAGCAGGTCGTGTGACTCGATGTACTCGATCGCGCGCAGTCCGCCGACCATCGCGGGAACGTGTCCTCGGTAGGTGCCCGCGTGGTCGCCCGGCCCCCACGTGTCGAGGCCCTCGCGGTAGAGCGTCCCCGAGAGCGGCTGGCCGTTGCCGCCGAGCGCCTTCGCGGTCGTCATCACGTCCGGCGTCACGTCGTAGTGCTCTGCCGCCCACCACTCGCCGGTGCGGCCCATCCCGACCTGGATCTCGTCGAACACCAGCGGCAGGTCGTTCTCGTCGGCGATCTCGCGGAGTCCCGAGAGGAACCCCTCGGGCGGGACGACGACGCCGCCCTCCCCCTGTATCGGCTCGACGAAGATGCCCGCGGGGTCGGTGAGCCCCCCGTACGGCTCCTCGACGATCGCTCGGACCTCCTCGAGGGCGCGGTCGACCGACTCCTCGGGGTCGCGACCCTCTCGGAACGGGTACGGGAACGGCGCGTGCACCACGTCGGGGAGCAGGGGCGCGTACGGCTTCTTGAACTTCTTGTTCGACGTGATGCTCATCGCGCCGCTCGTCGCCCCGTGGTAGGAGTTCCGGAACGCGAGCAGCCCGTTGCCGCCCGTGTTGTACTTCGCGAGCTTGATCGACGCCTCGACGGCGTCGCTGCCGGTGGGGCCGCCGAAGACGACGCGGCTGTCGCCCGCGAGGCTCCCGGGCGCGATCTCGTCGAGCTTCTCAATCAGGTCCAGCCGCGGCTCCGTCGGGAAGTCGACGGAGTGGGTGAGCTTGTCGATCTGCTCGTGGACGCCCTCGTTGACGTACGGGTTCGCGTGCCCGACGTTGTACACGCCGATGCCGGCGAAGAAGTCGAGGAAGACGTTGCCGTCGGCGTCCTTCAGCGTGGCGCCGCGACCCTCCTCGAACGCGAGCGGGATGTCGTTCGGGTACGCGACCGCGCTGCTGTCGACGTCGCCCTGTCTGTCGAGGAGCCGCCGAGAGGTGGGGCCGGGGACCCGGTCGACGCTCGGTTCCTCCGCGAAGTGCAAGTCGTGGATTGGCGGTCCCGCCATACGCTCACCCATACAATACGCCCACATATGACTGGTGCAACCAGCAATCAATGACTGTGTAAACGAAATCTGTTTCCAATCCGGCGAGATCGCGGCTTCCCTCCCGCTCGAACGGTCGGGCCTCTCGGCTGCGCGTCGATCGATCCCCCTCGTCGAAGCGGTCGACCCTCTCGTCGAAGCGGTCGACCCTCTCGTCGAAGACGGCGTCTACGGTCGGAGGCGTCCGAAGGAAGCGACCACCGACCGAAACGGACCACGGCGCGAGAAGTAAGCCAGGGCAGGGATTCGAACCCCGGAAGTCTCGATTACAAGTCGAGTGCATGAACCGCCCATGCTCCCCTGGCGCAGGCGGGCGTACTCGCGCCTCGTATGAGTGCGTGTCGCTTTCGGCGAGCGTGACGCCGTCCCGCGGTCACTCGGTTCCGGCGTCGTCCGCGCGGCCGTCCCGGGAGTCGCCCGCCCCCGACAGCGACTTCGTCAGCTCGACGCGGTGACAGTCGTAGCCTCGGCCGGCGTAGAACTCGCGGGCCCGGTCGTTGTCGGCGAGCGCCTCCAACGCGACCGTCTCGGCGCCGGCCTCGGCGAGCGCCCGCTCGGCCGCCTCCAGCAGCTCGGCGCCGATCCCCTCGCCGCGACGGTCGGGGACGACGAACAGGTTGCTCACCGTGCCGCGGGTCCGCTCGCGCTCGTACCCCTCGCGATCGAGAGAGAAGCCCACGAACCCGATCGGACTCTCGTCGCTGTCGCCGTCCCGGGCGACGAGCAGCTCCCCGGTGACGACCGACCGCGAGACCCACTCGCGCACCGCGGCGCGGTTCGGCTCCGCGAGCAGCGTGGAGCCGTGGCGGCGCTGCCCCTCGGCCAGCGCGATCCAGAGGTCGGTGACCTCGTCGACGTCGCCGACGCTCGCGGGCGTGATCGCGGCGGCGGTCCCGAGCGGCTCGTCGTCGCCCATGCAGTCGCCCGTTCGGGTCGTCGCGGCATGAGGCTACCGCCGGTGCGGGACCGACAGGAGAAAGGACGGTCGGCACCGTCGCGAGACGGGCAGGGGAACCGGCGCTCGGCTGCGACGCGGCCAGACTCGGTCGACGTCGGCGTCACACCTCGCGACACTCCGGGCAGACGACCTGGCCGTTGGCGGTGACCAGGTCGGGGACGAGCGAGCCGCAGCTCTCGCAGACCCCCTGCGTCGGCGACCCGTCGGCGTCCGTCGCGGACGCCTCGACGGCGGGGTCGACGCCGCCGTCCGACCCGAGC
>NZ_JAXRUU010000069.1:0-16093 GCF_034497445.1 Halorubrum sp. AD140 | reverse complement strand
GCGAGCCGGTTGTCCGGTCCCAGCGGGTCGACGTCCGGCCCGGCGTCGAAGAGATACCTCACGCCGAGCCCACGCGCCCCGATGTACTTTTTCGCGTCCGCGTCGTCGATTCCCCGGTAGTTGACCGCTCCGTCCCCGAGATCGACCTGTGCGACTCGGTCTCTGTATCCGCCCATTTCAGTCATGTAATGCTCGTTCATTATAGAAGGACCGTAGCGGGTTAGGTGTTCACCTCTCGACGTAGCCGATACCGGTTACTATTCGCCGCGTGTCTGGCGGCTGGCCTATATATTCTGCGCGCCGTTGACGCGGTCGATATCCGAGGACCGCAACGCGATCGGAGGGGATGGAGCGCCCCCGGAGACGTTGTGCGAGCGAGCGGTTTCGGCTGCCGACTCGCGTCGCGGGTCGGCTCCGCCGAGGCCGTGAACCCTAACTTCTCACGAGACGAACCGAGAGCGTGACCGATTCCGACCGCGATCGGCGAGTCGGCTCCGACGGGCTAATCGTGATCGCCGGGCGCGCCGCAGAGCGGCGGCGAACCGTCGTGACCGCGTTCGCGGTCGTCGTGTTCGTCGGATCGGTGGTTCCGGTTCCCTCCGCGTCGTCGGGAGGGGGCACCGGCGGCGTGCTCGGCGGGGTCGCCGGCGCGCTCCCGCCGGCGATCGGGCTCACCACTCCGTTCCACTTCCTGGGCTACGCAGGGCTCGCCGCGCTGCTCGTTCGCGCGGCGGAATCCGCGTCGGGGGGAAATCGAGAGCGGCGGGTCGTCGTGCTCGCGCTCGCAGCGGCCGCGGCGACGGCGTTCGGGTTCGGGATCGAGCTGGTCCAGGCGCCGATCCCGTGGCGGTCGTTCGCGTGGGGCGACGCCGCCGTCAACGCCGCGGGGGCGGTCGTCGGCGCGGGAGGGTACGCGATGACGACACGGCTTTACGCGCTCGCCCGCTCCCTCCGGTAATGAGCCAGCCGAGCCCCGACGCGTACGAGCAGGGGCGCGGGATGGACGCGCACAACGCCGTGATGCGCGACATCCGCGCCGAGCGCTCGGAGACGTACGACCCGACGCAGCCCACTCGCGTGTGGATCGACGAGGACAACACCCCCGACGGGGTCGTGAACTCGCTCACGATCATCCTCAACACCGGCGGCTGCCGCTGGGCGCGCGCCGGCGGCTGCACGATGTGCGGCTACGTCGCCGAGTCCGTGGAGGGCGGGAGCGTGAGCCACGAGGCCCTCATGAACCAGATCGAGGTGTGTCTCGACCACGAGGCGAAGAACGCGGACGCCCCCGCCGAGCTGATCAAGATCTACACCTCCGGCTCCTTCCTCGACGAGCGCGAGGTGCCCGCGGAGACCCGACGGGCCATCGCCGAGACGTTCGCCGACCGCGGCCGGATCGTGGTCGAGTCGCTGCCGGACTTCGTCGACCGCGAGAAGATCGCCGACTTCGCCGACCACGGGATCGCGACCGACGTGGCCGTCGGGCTGGAGACCGCCACCGACCGCGTGCGTCACGACTGCGTGAACAAGTACTTCGACTTCTCGGACTTCGAGGACGCCTGCGCCGAGGCGGCCGCCGCCGACGAGTCGTTCGACGCGGCCGTGGGGATCAAGGCGTACCTCCTCATGAAGCCGCCGTTCCTCGCGGAGCCCGAGGCCGCCGCCGACATGGTCGACTCCATCCGTCGCTGTGCCGACGTGGAGGGGTGTCACACCGTCTCGATGAACCCGACGAACGTCCAGCGGTACACGATGGTCGACGAGCTGTTCTTCGAGGGCGGCTACCGGCCGCCGTGGCTCTGGTCGGTCGCGCACGTCCTGGCGGAGACGGCCGACGTCGACGCCATCGTCGTCTCCGATCCGGTCGGACACGGCTCCGATCGGGGCGCGCACAACTGCGGCGAGTGCGACGACCGGGTCCAGACCGCGATCAAGGACTTCGACAGGCGACAGGACCCGAGCGTCTTCGAACAGGTGTCCTGCGAGTGCGAGGCGACGTGGGAGCACGTGATGGCGGCGGAGACGAGCTACAACATGCCGCTCGCGCGGTGAGCGCCGGGGCCATCGGGGGCACCGGGTCGATCGGGGGCCGAGGCGATCGAGGGCACCGGTCGGTTTCGTTCAACTTTCCGAAACGATCGTGCCGTTTCGACCGAATTTTAGCGGGTTTTCCGGCTACAGTTCGAAATATACCGAACGATCGGGTCGAACAAGACCCATATACGTCCGGCTCCTACCGCGAGACATGAACGCAGTCGCCAGCGGTCCCCGGTCGTCCCGCCGGAAGTCGGTCCTCTTCTGTGCGGAGTGCAGCTTCCAGAACCCCGTCTCGGAGGGGTGGCTCGTCGTCAGCGACGGCGACGAACGCACCATCGTCTGCCCCGAGTGCGGTCACGTCGCCGACCACCGCACGGCGCGGTCCGCGCCGTCGCAACAGCGCGCCGACTGAGCGGTCCGCGGTCGCCGTCGGGCGGCCGAGTCCCCCTATTTTCGCCCCGGTGCCCGCTCCGCGAGCACCGGGATCGCGTCCAGTCGGTCCGCGTCGAGCGCTCCCCAGTCGATCCCCGACGGACGCTCGTACGGCGTCTCGGTCCGAATCGTTCGCTCCGGCGTGGCGATCAGGTCGAGCGGCACGTCGTGCGCGTCCGGTCGGGGGAGCGGGGGCGTACGAGCGCCGTCGTCCCCGTGTCCCCCGCCGGCGAGTGCCGACTTCGGCCCATCGAGCACGGACAGCTCGTGGACCGTGGTCGCGGTCGTCGTCCCCTCGTCGCCGGGCTTCGCCCGACTGCCCGAGGGACGGAGTCCCTCGCTGTCGACCGCGTCGAGCTCGCTGAGCACGCCCCACTCCAGGTCGCTGTACCCCTCGCCCTTGCCGATCCGGGCGCCGTCGGTCGTGACGGCGACGGAGCCGGAGACGACGAGGTCGACGTGGGGGACGTCCTCGGGCGCGACCGGTGTGCCGTGCGTCGAGATCCCGGAGACGGTGGTGGCGTCGTCGATGGTCGCGTCGCCGTCGGCCCCGATGGCGTCGGGGTCGAGACGGAGGAACGGATCGGGACTCCGGAGCCGCGGCTGCGCGACGTACACCGTCTTGCCGGCGCGGAGCGCGGCGCGCCTGACCGGGAGTTGCGGCGCGTCGGGGTTGCACTTGAGCGTCTCCGCGTCGGCCCACTCGGTGGTCTCGGTCAGCCGCTCGCACGCCGCGTCCGCGCCCGCGAAGTTCGGTATCCGATCGCGGGGCGGGAACGGGAACCGGGCCTGGTCGCCCGCCTCGAAGGCGTCCCAGACGGCCTCGCGGACGGCCTGTTTGTCCATGCGAGCGGAACGGTCGGAGGCGGTAAGTAAGCCCCGAACGCGGTCACGGGAGCGGGCGGCAGCGTCGGCGCCGACTCGGTGCGTCCGCCGGTCGACCGGTATCTATCGCCGCGTTTATGCATCAGATCGGTGTTGATTCGGCGTATGTTGGAAGACGGCCTCTCGTACCCGGTGCGCGGCGACTGGATCGGACGAATCGTCATCGGCGGCGTGTTGGGATTCCTCTCGGTGCTCGTGGTTCCGGCGTTCCTCATCGTCGGGTACCTCGTTCGCGTGTTGGAGGAGACGATCGCCGGCGACGAGGTCCCGCCGGAGTTCACCGACTGGGGCGACCTCCTGACGAAGGGCGTGGTCGGGGCGATCATCACGATCGCGTACACGGTGATTCCGGTGGTCGCGTACGTCGTCGCGGTCGCGATCGTCGGGGGAACGAGCGGCGCCGTCGGCGGGGACGCGGGCGCGCTCATCGGCGTGGTCGGGGTGCTGCTGGCGCTGGCGTTCGTCCCGGTGCTGTTCCTGGTCTACTACGCGGTGCCCGCCGCGCTGTCGGCGTACGCGGCCCGCGGGGAGCTGGGCGCCGCGTTCGATCCGGACCTGCTGAAGCCGGCGCTGTTCAGTACCGAGTACCTCGTCGCGGTGCTGATGCCCATCGTCGTCGCGGTGATCACGTGGATCGCCACGGCGGTGCTGGCCGTCACCGTCGTCGGCCTCCTGCTCGTTCCGTTCGTCCAGTTCTACGGACAGGTCGCCGTGTTCCGGATGTTCGGGTCGGCGTTCGCGACCGTCAACGACCGGATCGAGGGCGGCCCGGCCGACGGTGAGGCAGTGACGGTCGACGACGACGACCGCGGCGCGGCGGTCTGATCGGAGGTTCCGGAGGCGACGGCACTGACTCGGCCGTCGCTACGACGCGTTCTGAAATCGGCCGGTCCTCCTGACGTGGTGTAAAAGAGTGATCGTGGCGGTCGGCCGACGCTCGGGTCGGCCGCGGGCTCAGTCGTCGTCGCTGATCGTCCGACTTCCGGCTCGGACCGAGCGGGTCGCCTCCACGCCCTTCCGGTTCGCGTCGAACTCGGAGAGGACGTACACAAGACCGACAAGCGTCACTACGCCGATCGGGAGCAGCACGAACGGCGTGATACGGGTGGCGCCCCACACCGTCAACAGCAGCGCGGCAACGATCAGCACCGTCGTGGCGTAGTACATCTGGGTGCGGACGTGATCGATGTGGTCGGACCCGGTGAACGTCGACGAGAGGATCGTCGTGTCGGAGATGGGCGAACAGTGGTCCCCGAAGATGGCGCCGCTGAACACGGTCCCGATCGCGACGGGGAGGAGTTCCGGCGTGCTGCCGCCGACGCTCCACGCCAGCGGGACGGCGATCGGCGTGACGATCGCCATCGTCCCCCAGGAGGTCCCCGTCGAGAACGCGATGAACGCGGACGCCATCAGCACGACGACCGGGAGCAGCGTCGGCGTCACGATGTTCTCCGCGATGTTCGTGACGAAGACCCCCGTGCCGAGCGCGGTGGTGACGGTGCCGATCGTCCACGCCATCACGAGGATCGTGAGCGCGGTCAGCATCATTCCGAAGCCGTCGATCACGGTCTCCATCGCCTCGTCGAGGTTGGCGAGCCCGCTCGCGACGCCCATGGCGAACGCGACGGCGACCATCATGAACGTCCCCCACAGCAGCGCGTCGACGAAGGCGGCGTTGCCGGCGATCTCGAACGGCCCCGCGCCGGGTTCCGACGCGTTGATTCCGGTGTAGAAACCGCCGCCGACCACGGTCACCATCAGGGCGAGGGTCGGGACCACGAAGTACCGGAGCTGCGGCGAGTCGGTCAGCACGTCCCCGAGGCTGTCCTCGGCGCTCTGCATCGGGATGGCCCCGTCACGCAGGACCTTCCCCTCCGTCGCCGAGCGGTGCTCGGCGTCGAGCATCTCGCCGAAGTCCCGCCTAGTGAAGACGATTATCCCGACCATCGCGACCGCGAACAGGCAGTACATGTTGAACGGGATGCTCTGTAAGAACAGCGCGAACGCGCTGGGGACCTCCCCCGATTCGACGGAGACGCCCGCGGCCTCGTACCCATCGCGGATCATGCTCAGCTGATACGCGACCCAGCTCGAGATGCCGAACGTCGCGACGGGCGCGGCCGTCGAGTCGATCATGTACGCGAGCTTCTCCCGAGAGATATTCACTTCGTCAGAGATCTCCCGCATCGTGGTGCCGACGATCGCCGTGTTCGAGTAGTCGTCGAAGAACCAGATCATGCCGAAGAGCCACGTCGCCGCGCCGACCTTCCGTTGGGTGTTGAGCTTGGAGGTCACCGCGTTCGCGAGGGCGTTCGCCCCGCCGAGCCGCCAGATGAGCGCGACGCCGGCCCCGAGGAACAACACGATCAGCATGATCTTCGCGTTGAACGTGCTCTCGCCGATCGAGGAGACGAGCCAGTCCAGCGTCTGCACCACGCCGTGGTTCATCGTGTGGATGACGCCGCCCGACCAGATCCCCAAGAACAGCGACAGGACCGGTTTCCGCGTCGCGATAGCGAGAACGATCGCCAGAAGCGGCGGAACGAGCGAGATGGCACCGACCGTCTCGCCGCCCGTCATGCGCCCCCCCTCGAGCGGTCAGAGACGGACGGTTGAGACGAGCGACCCTCGGGCGATCGTGACCTTCGCCGCACGCGTTCCGGGGCGTCGACACGGGTTTTCGTCGGCTTCGTCGGGCCGGTGCGACGGTTGCGAGCCCTCGTCGGGATATCCATGTTACGATGACTCACACCGTGTATGAATATATAAACATTGCGGTGGAGCCATGATTCAGTTCAGATCTTCACGAAATATACACTCACGGTGCGAGGGAGCGACCGGGTCGACTCTGGACCGACGCGCGCCGCCCTCCGCCGCGACGGCGTCCGAGACCGACGACGCGCCTTTTAAACCGTTCTGTCGCCCACGTACGCGTATGTTCGAAGACCGGCCGGACCGCGACGCGGAGGTCGTCCTCGTGGGGCGATCGAACGTCGGCAAGTCCACGCTGATGCGCGAGCTGACGGGCCACGACTTCTCGACGGGCGGCAAGCCGGGAGTCACCCGCCAGCCGAACCACTTCGACTGGGCGAGCGAGGACTTCATGTTCACGGACCTCCCCGGGTTCGGGTTCATGTCCGGCGTCGAGGCGGAGCACCGCGAGGCGATCAAGACGAACATCGTGCGCTACCTGGAGGAGAACGCCGACTCGATCCTGGCCGGCGTCGTCGTGATGGACGGGAAGGCCGCCGTCGACATCATCGACCGACACGCCGAGCGCGGGAACGTTCCGCACGACGTGGAGATGTACGGCTTCCTCGAGGACGTCGGCGTCGAGCCCATCGTCGCCGTCAACAAGACCGACAAGATCGACGACCTCGACGAGCGGCTCGACGAGATTTGCGACCGCCTCGGGCTCTACCCGCCGTGGCAGCAGTGGTCCGACCGGATCGCGCCGATCTGCGCGAAGCGAGGCGACATCGAGGCGTTAGAGGAGTGCCTCCGGACGCGGTTTCACGAACACAACCGCGACGACCTGCTGAAGTTCGTCTCGTAGTCGCCGTCTCGGATCGATGCGTGCCTCCGCCAGGTGCGTGCCTCGCCGCCGAGCGCGTGCCTCACCGCCGAGTGCGTTCGCGTCAGGACGGAGGTCGATCCCCCGGCGAACGCGTCGGGTACTCGCCCCGTTTATGTCGCTCGCGCTCGTGGCGAGCGTATGCGAAACGTGGACGCCGCGGGGCTGGGGATCGGCGACGACCACCCGCCGCGGATCATGGGCGTGCTCAACGTCTCGACGGAGTCTCCCTACGACCCGAGCGTGTACGACGACCCGGGCGAGGCGGCCGCGTACGTCGACGAGGAGCTGATCGGGGAGGGCGCCGACATCGTCGACGTCGGCCTCGAATCGGCCAACAAGGACCTCGACGTGCTCTCGGCCGAACAGGAGTTGGCGCGGCTCGACACCGCGGTCGAGACGCTCGAATCCACGTCCGGCGACGCCGTCTGGTCGATCGAGACCCGCTACCACGAGGTCGCCGACGAGGCCCTCTCGCGCGGCTTCGACATGGTGAACGACGTCTGCGGGTTCGCCGACCCCGAGATGCCCCGCGTCTGCCGCGAGCACGACGCCGCCGTCTCGAAGATGGCCTCGCCGCCGGACCTGGAGCGCCCGGGGGCGATCGAGGAGGTCGAAGAGATCTACGAGGCGCTCTCGATGAACGGCTTCACCGACAAGACGATCCTCGACCCCGCCTTCGGCGGGTGGTCGGAGGCGAAGACCCACGCCGACGACCGCGAGACGTTCCGCCGCCTCCGCGAGTTCCGGGGGTACGGCCGACCCCTGCTCGTCTCGATCAACCGCAAGAGCTTCCTCAAGACGATCGCCGGTCGGACCACCGCGGAGGCGCTGCCCGTCTCGCTGGCGGCCACGTCGATGGCGGTGGAGCGCGGCGCCCACGTGATCCGTACCCACGACGTGGCGGAGACGCGAGACGCAGCGCTCGTCGGCGCGGCGTTCGCCCGCGACCGGTTTCGGTCCGACTCGGGGCGTGAGACGGGCGACGTCGCCGTCGAGGAGCTCGACGTGACGACCGTCCGAGAGGCGGAGCGACACCTCGACCGACTCGGCGCCGACCGCGACGCGGCCGGCGACGCGGTCGTCCGCACGTACGAGCTGGACGGGCTGTCGGAGCCGATGGTCGGCGCGCTCAGGGCCGCGACCGCAGGTCCCGAGGGGGTCGGGGGCGCGTCCTTCGCCCTCGCCGAGACCGCTGAGATGGCTGTCGGCGAAAGCCCGGCCGCGGACGGCGGGGCTCCCGGCGCCGGACTCCTCGTCTGCACTCCCGCGGGGCTCTCTGCGCTCAGAACCGCCGTTTCCGGGGTCTCAGTCGACCTCGACGCCGCCCTCGAAGGGGTCGGCGCGGGCTTCGAGTAAGAGAAAGTTTATGCCGCCGTGCAGACAACCAATCGACCGGACGCCGGAGGGGCACGCGGGTAGGGGTACTCTGTGCTACTCCGGTCCATACCATATTCGCCCCAACCAGCGACGGCGCCGTCAGGCGGGGGTGACGTCGTGAACTTCGAGGCGTTCGAGCCGATGTACGGGGCGATCCTGGCGGATTTCGGGTTCGCCCGGGCCGACGACGAACGCGCCCGCGACATCGCCGCCGACCTGTCGACGCCGTTCCCAATGGAGCGGCTCGGCGACTGGCGAGGCGCGACCGTCGCGGTCGCGGGCGCGGCCCCGCGCCTCTCCGAGGACGTCGGTATCGCCCGCGACGCCGACGTCGTCGTCGCCGCGTCCACGGCGGCGGACACGCTCCGCGACCGCGGCGTCGTCGTCGACTGCATGGTGACGGACCTCGACAAGAACCCGGGGACCGCGGTCGAACTGACCCGCGAGGGCGTCCCCGTCGCGGCCCACGCCCACGGCGACAACGTCCCCGCCGTCCGCGAGTGGCTCCCGCGCTTCGAAGACGCGTGGACGCTGACGACGACGCAGGCCGCTCCCCGGGGGCCGGTCCGGAACCTCGGCGGGTTTACCGACGGCGACCGCGCCGCGTTCCTCGCGGACCACGTCGGCGCCGGCCGGCTCGTCTTCCCGGGGTGGGACTTCGACGATCCGAACGTCGGCCCGGTGAAGGCGAGGAAGCTCGACTGGGCCGCCCGGGTGCTGCGGTGGCTCGAACGCCGCCGCGACGAGCGGTTCGCGGTCCTCGACGGCCGACGAGCGGCGCTCGACGCGGCGATCGATCCGATACTCTCCGGCGCTCGCGGCGCTGACTAGGGGGGCGACTCGACGCGCTCCGCCGGCAACAGCTCCTCGCGGTCGCGCGCCTCGAGCCACGCCACCAGCTGCACGAGCTGGTCGGCAGCCGCCTCGAACAGGCGCTCGGCCTTCTCGGGAGTGACGTCGGTCGGGTCGCCGAACGCGCCGTTCGCGGAGTTGTCGACCGCGTCGTAGTACGTCCGGGCGCCGTGAACGACCGCGTCGGAGTCCTCGAGGCGGACGAGCCCGCCGTCCCGCGCGTTCTCGAGCTGGTCGGCGCGGACGAGTTCGGGCGCGATGTGGGTGATCATCGCGGTCTCCTTCGGTCCCGCGTGGGGGCCGTTGTGCTCGAACAGCTCGTCGACCAACCGCGGGATCGACTCGTCCCACATCCACTCGATCGCGTAGGTGGTCCCGTCCTCGTGGAGCCGCCGACCGACCTCCCGGAGGTGCTGGACGTTGCCGCCGTGGGCGTTCACGTAGACGACGCGGTCGACGCCGTGGTACGCGAGGTTCCGGGTGAACCCCTCGACGTAGTCGCGGAACGCCGGCGGGTCGACCCACATCGTCCCGGGGAACTGCCGGTGGTGCGGGCTGACCCCGACGGCGATCGTCGGCGTGCGGACGACGCCCGTCTCCTCGGCCGCCGCGTCAGCGAGCGCCTCGGCGATGAGGTGGTCGGTCGCGAGCGGGAGGTGCGGACCGTGCTGTTCGGTGGACCCGAGCGGGACGAGCGCGACCGACTCCTCCGCCAGCCGCTCCCCGAGCTCCGGCCACGACCAGTCGGCGAGGTACATACCGGTCGGTGGGGTCGGGGATGTATGAACCCAGCCGTCCCGGCTCCGTTCGCCGGATCGCGCGGCCGTGGCCGCTTCGCCGCGACGGTCGGCGTCGCCCACCCCGCTCCGTGTCGCCACCCTTTTTGTGTCGTCCGGCCGAACTCGCTCGTATGTTCGGAGGAGGCGGCATGAACCCGCGGAAGATGAAACAGATGATGAAACAGATGGGGATCGACGTCCAGGAGCTCGACGCCGAGCGGGTCGTCATCGAGACGGCCGACGGCGACCTCGTCTTCGACGACGCGCAGGTTACCAAGATGGACGCGCAGGGTCAGGAGACCTACCAGATCGTCGGCTCGCCCGAGGAGGTCGCCGACGCGGGCGCCGGCGGCCTCTCGGCGGTCGAGGGCGGAGACGAGTCGGTCGACGCGACGGAACGCGACGCGGGCGTGACCGACGCCATCCCCGACGAGGACGTGGCGCTCGTCGCCGAGCGCGCGGGCGTTCCCGAGTCGACGGCCCGCGAGGCGCTGGAGGACGCCGACGGCGACCTCGCGGCCGCGATCGCGGCTCTGGAGTGACTGATCCGGCGTGACCGACGCCGCGTACCTGCTCGTTCACGAGGACCGGGAGTACCTGCTGGAGCCCGGCGAGGAGTTCGGCACCGACCTCGGCGTGCTCGAGGTTCCCGAGGACGTCGAGGGCGGCGACACGATCGAGACGCACCTCGGCACGGTCTTCGAGGTCCGCGAGCTCCGCGGCCCCGACCTCTTCAACCACCTCGAACGCACCGGCGCGCCGATGATGCCTCGCGACGTGGGGCTCGTGATGGGCCACACCGGCGTGGCGAGCGGCGACCGCGTCCTCGACGCCGGCACGGGAACCGGGATCCTCGCCGCCTACCTCGGTCGGGCCGGCGCCGACGTGACCACCTACGAGGTCGACGCCGAGTTCGCCGACGTCGCCCGCTCGAACATGGTAACTGCGGGCGTCGCCGACCGGGTCGAGGTCCGGACCGGCGACCTCGCCGAGGAGCTCGACGCGCTCGCAGACGAGCGGCCCTTCGACGTGCTCACGCTAGACACCGGAGACGCGCCGGCCGTCGTCGAGCGCGCTGACGACCTGCTCGTTCCGGGCGGCCACCTCGCCGTCTACTCGCCGTTCGTCGAGGGCACCCGCGAGGCGGTCCTCGCCGCCCGCGACGCCGGACTCGACGGGATCGAGACGCTGGAGACGATCCAGCGAAAGATGGACTTCTCCGACCGCGGCTCGCGCCCCTCGACCGCGGGCGTCGGGCACACCGGGTACCTCCTGTTCGCGAGAGCGCCCTGACCTCGGCGGACCGCGCGCTCGGTCGCCGCAACGTTCTTTCCGGTTCCGCCGCGACGGACCGTATGGATTCCCCGGCGACCGGCGGCGACGGGCCATCGGCCGAGTGCGACGCGGCGGCCGCGGTCGGCGGAACCGGCGGCGGCGCCACCGAGATCGCCGCCGCGATCGCCGAGACGGACGACGGGATTCGGGAGGCGGTCGAGTCGGCGCTCGCCGGACGGTCCGGCCTCGTCGCCGTCGGCGTCCCGCTCGCGCTGTTCCCGTCGGTGCTCGCGGCCCGGGAAGGGACCGACGGGGAACCGTGGCGGGTCGCCTGCCGGCCGGAGGCCGTCGACGCGCTCGGCCGGGCGTTCGCCCTGGGCACCGCGGTCGCGGAGGCGGTCGAGCGCGGCGAGATCGAGCTCCGGACGGTCGGACCGGGCGAGACCGCCGCCGACAGCGCCGACCGGGGCCCGCTGTTCGCGACGCCAGAGCGCGTCGACGCCCTCGCGGGCCCGCGAGAGGATCGGACGCTCGTCACCGAGACGAGGGCCGCGAACGCCGCCGGAGCCGCCGCGGCGGCGAGGGCGCGGTTCGAGGCGGCGACGTCGGCGGCCGTCGACATGCCCTCGCGGAGCCGGCTGCTCGCGTCCGCGCGAGAGACGCTCGACGACCGGTTCGCCGACGACGTGGCAGCGGTCCTCGACGCGCTCGAGTACGGCGCGGTCGGCCGGGTCGGCGCCATCACCGACCGAACGCTCCTCCTCGCGCTGGCCGCCCGACACGACCACCTGCTGCGGGACCTCCGGCGCTGGATAGGGACCGAGCGAGAGGCGGGCGTCGGGATCGCGCCGGGACAGGAGCTGACGGACGATCGGCGCGCGCTCGTCGAGCGAGAGCTGATCGAGGCGATCCGGGTGCCGATGGGCGACGGGCGTCCCCGCCTCCGGCTCAGGGCGGTCGACGAGGCGCTGCTCCGCGCCAGGCCGGACGAGGTGTTGAGCGTGCTCCGCGGTCGGTTCGCGCTCCCTCTCGCGGAGGACGGGACGCTCCGCCGCGGACCCGGTCACGACGACCGCCGCCCGGTGTGGGAGCGGCGGCGGCGGCGACGTGACAAGAACTAACTCCCGGCGGCGCCCCCGAACGCGTATGCCGAACTTCTCCGACAGGGTCGAGCGGATCTCCATCAGCGGGATCCGCGAGGTGTTCGAGGCGGCCGGCGACGACGCGATCAACCTCGGGCTCGGGCAGCCGGACTTCCCGACGCCGGAGCACGCGAGGCGGGCGGCCGTCGACGCGATCGAGGGCGGGCGCGCGGACGCGTACACCGAGAACAAGGGGGTCCGGTCGCTGCGCGAGGCGATCGCGGAGAAGCACCGGACGGACCAGGGGGTCGATCTCGACCCCGCGAACGTCATCGCCACCGCGGGCGGGAGCGAGGCGCTCCACGTCGCGTTAGAGGCCCACGTCGACACGGGCGACGAGGTGGTGATCCCGGACCCGGGGTTCGTCTCCTACGACGCGCTCACGAAGCTCGCGGGCGGCGAGCCCGTCCCCGCCCCCCTGCGCGAGGACCTCACCATCGACCCGGTCGCGGTCGAGGCGGCGATCACCGACGACACCGCGGCGTTCGTGGTGAACTCGCCCGGCAACCCCACCGGCGCCGTCTCCTCCGAGGCGGACGTCCGGGAGTTCGCGCGGATCGCGGACGAGCACGACGTGCTCTGCATCTCCGACGAGGTGTACGAGTACACCGTCTTCGACGGGAGCCACTACTCGCCGATGGAGTTCGCGGAGACCGACAGCGTCGTCGTCGTCAACTCCGCCTCGAAGCTGTTCTCGATGACGGGCTGGCGGCTCGGGTGGGTGTACGGCTCCGACGAGCGGGTCGAGCGCATGTTGCGGGTCCACCAGTACGCGCAGGCGTGCGCGTCAGCGCCGGCGCAGTACGCGGCCGAGGCCGCGCTGCGCGGCGACCGCGGTATCGTCAAGGAGATGACCGCCTCCTTCGAGCGCCGTCGGGACCTCCTGCTGGAGGGGTTCGCCGACATCGGCCTCGACTGTCCCACGCCGCAGGGCGCCTTCTACGCGATGCCGCGGGTGCCCGAGGGGTTCGTCGACGAGTGCCTCGACCGCGGCGTGATCGTCGTCCCGGGCGAGGCGTTCGGCGAGGGCGGCCGGGGTCACGCGCGGATCTCCTACGCGACCGACGAGGGCGAACTGCGCGAGGCGCTCGACGTGATGGGCGAGGCGTACGCGGCGGTTCAGTAGCGTCAATTTCTGCCGAACCATAACCTAGAAGCATTACCTGGCCACGGGAGGTTTCCGCAAGTTATACTGCGGCCGGTGAAGTACCGAGGCGTAATGGACCGGAACATACAGGTCAGCCGCCTCGACCGCGCGGCGGTCGAGGACCAGGAGGTCGAGATCGTCGAGCGGAAGGGTATCGGACACCCCGACTCGATCTGCGACGGGATCGCGGAGTCGGTGTCGCGTGCGCTCTCGCAGCTCTACCTCGACCGCGTCGGCAAGGTGCTCCACTACAACACCGACGAGACGCAGCTCGTCGCCGGCCGCGCGGCGCCCGCGTACGGCGGCGGCGAGGTCGTCGAGCCGATCTACGTGCTCATCGTCGGCCGCGCCACGAAGGAGTACGAGGGAGAGCAGCTCCCGGTCGACTCGACCGCGCTGGCGGCCGCCCGCGACTACCTCGCGGAGGCCATTCCCGAGCTGGAGTACGGCACCGACGTCGTCGTCGACGTGAAGCTCGGCGAGGGCTCCGGCGACCTCCAGGACGTGTTCGGCGAGGAGACCCAGCAGGTGCCGATGGCGAACGACACCTCCTTCGGCGTCGGCCACGCGCCCCTCACGGAGACGGAGACGATCGTGCTGGAGGCCGAGCACGCGCTCAACGGACCGTACCACGACGAGCACCCCGAGCTCGGCCCGGACGTGAAGATCATGGGCAAACGCGAGGGCGACCGGATCGACATCACGGTCGCGGCCGCGATGGTCGACCGGCACGTCGACGGCCTCAACGGTTACGACGACGCCGTCGACGACGTTCGCGAGTTCGTCACCGGGATCGCCCGGGACCACACCGACCGCGAGGTGCACGTCGACGTCAACACCGCCGACGACTACGACGAGGGGTCGGTGTACCTCACGGTCACCGGCACCTCCGCCGAGCAGGGCGACGACGGCTCCGTGGGGCGCGGCAACCGCGCGAACGGGCTCATCACCCCGAACCGGCCGATGTCGATGGAGGCCACCTCCGGGAAGAACCCGGTGAACCACATCGGGAAGATCTACAACCTCCTGTCGACGCGGATCGCCGAGTCGGTCACCGCCGAGGTCGACGGGATCCGCGACCTGCAGGTCCGACTCCTCTCGCAGATCGGCCGCCCGATCGACGAGCCCCACGTCGCCGACGCGCAGCTCGTCACCGAGAAGGGCGTCGCGGTCGGCGACATCGAGGCCGAGGTGCGCGCCATCGTCGACCGCGAACTGGCGGACGTCACGGACGTGACCCGCAGCGTCATTGACGGCGACGTCTCGACGTTCTGATAATCCAGAGACGGAAGAGTCGCCCCCGGCGGATCTCAGAAGCTATTTGCGGTCTGACGAGACAGTCCGGCCAATGGAGTCCACGCGGGCCTGGCCGGTCCTCGCGCTCGTCGGCGTCGTCGGGATCGGCGCTCGCGTGGCCGAGTTCTCGCTGTCCCCGACCGCCGACCCGCTGACGGTCGTCGTCGGCTCGCTGATCCCGATCGGCTTCGCCGCCGCGCTGCTGGCCCTCCTGTGGTGGATCCGGTACGACGACCGGACGACGATCACGGACCGGACCGTCGGCTGGTGTCTGTTGGGCGGCGCGCTGATCGCCGGCATCGAGGGGACGACGATCCTGTACCAGCAGACGCAGGGGGTCGTGCTCACCGAGCGACGGCTCACGCTGGTGAACGCCTTCGTTCGCGGGACGCTGCTCGGACTGCTGATCGGGCTGTACGACCACCAACGGCGGGCCGCGATCCGCACCTCCCGCGAGAGCGAGACCCGCCGGGACCGGCTGGAGGAGTTCGCCTCCGTCGTCGCTCACGACCTCCGGAACCCGCTGTCGGTCGCGAAGGGGTACCTCACGCTCGCTCGGGAGGGCGACGAGGCCGCGTTCGACCGCGTCGCGGACGCCCTAGAGCGAACCGAACAGATCGTCGACGACACGCTGACGCTCGCCCGGGAGGGCGAGTCGGCGACGCGGACGGAGACGGTCTCGCTCGCCGCGCTGGCTCGCGGCGCGTGGTCGACGACGGCGGACGCCGAGGGAGCCGCGGGCGAAGCGGCCGGCCTCGACGTCGTCGGCGACGCGACGATCGACGCCGACCCGGTCCGCCTCCGTCGGCTCCTCGAGAACCTCTTTCGCAACGCGATCGAGCACGGCGGCGCCGACGGCCCGGTGACCGTCACCGTCGCCCCGACGCCGACCGGGTTCGTCGTCGCCGACGACGGCCCCGGGATCCCCGCCGCCGAGCGCGGGTCGGTGCTCGACGCGGGCTACACCACCGCGGCCGACGGAACCGGGTTCGGCCTCGCCATTGTCTCGCGCATCGCCGACGCTCACGGCTGGACGGTGTCGATCGAGGAGAGCGACGCGGGCGGCGCGACGTTCGTCTTCGAGACGCGGTGAGGTGGGAGCGGCGTCGAAGCCGCGGTGGGGCGTCCGCTGCGTCGACCGCCCCGGGCACGCGCGACCGGAACCGATTTGGGAGCCGGGCGAGTCCGGTAGCGTGTGACGCGGGTGTGTCTCCTCGGCGACCCGGACGTCAACCTCACCTACGAGCTGCTGTCGCGGGAGACCGCCCGGGACGCGCTGGCGACCTACGACATC
>NZ_JAXRUU010000068.1:0-16190 GCF_034497445.1 Halorubrum sp. AD140 | reverse complement strand
ACGAGCGCCTCCCGAAGCGTGATCGTGGCCTCGGCGGCCGCGAGCAGGTCCTCGCGCAGCCGGTACCGGATGCAGGTCGCCACCTCGTCGTTGCGCGAGCGGCCGGTGTGCATCCGCCCGCCGTCCGGCCCGATACGGTCGATGACGGCCGTCTCGATCGCCTCGTGGACGTCCTCGCCGTCCGGCAGCGCGTCGTGGCCGGCGGCCTCCACGTCGTCGAGCGCCGCGAGGATCTCGCCCGCGACCGCGTCGTCGACGATCCCCTGCTCGGCGAGCATCACCGCGTGCGCGCGGTCGACCGCGAGGTCGGCCTCGAAGATGGCCGCGTCGGCCGCGAGGCTCGACAGGAACGCGCGGGCGGGGCCGCCGCTGAAGCGGTCGCGGCGGACGGCGGTGCCGCTCTCGGCCGTCGCGTTCGCGTCAGTCGCCGTGCCGGGATCGTCGTCGGTCATTTAGCTGTGGTCGGCGTCGGTTCCGTCCGTCTCGCCGGAGCCGTCCGTCGCCAGTTCGGGCTTCGAGACCGCCTCCTTCACGTCGTTGGCGAGGCGCTCCTGGAGCCCGTGGTACTTCGCGACGCCCGTCGCGTCCGACTGGGCGATGCCGGCGACGTCCTCGGTGTTGAACGAGGCCATCTCCTCGGAGTAGACGGCGTACTCGGAGTCGCGGGCGACGACGCGGCAGTTGCCGCCGGAGACCTTCACGGTCGCGGTGCCGGTCACCACGTCCTGCGTCTCGTCGACGAACGCGTTCAGCGCGTCGACGACGGGGGCGAACACGAGCCCCTGGTACGCCTTCTCGGACCACTCCTGTTCGATCCCCTTCTTGAACGAGCGCTCGTTCTTCGTGAGGACGAGGTCCTCCAAGGCCTGGTGCGCGGTGAGGAGGACGGTCGCGGCCGGGTGCTCGTAGTTCTCGCGCACCTTCAGCCCGAGCATGCGGTCCTCCATCACGTCGGTGCGACCGATCCCGTAGCCGCCGGCGTACTCGTTGAGGTGCTGGATGAGCGGGACCGGGTCCATCGCCTCGCCGTCGACGGCGACCGGGACGCCCTCCTCGAAGGCGACCTCGATGGTGGTCTCGCCCTCCGGCTCCGCGGTCCACTCGTAGATGTCCTCCGGCGGCTCGTAGTCGGGGTTCTCCAGCTTGCCGCCCTCGACCGCGCGCGACCAGATGTTCTCGTCGATGGACCAGACGCCGCCGTCGCCGGCCTCCACGGGCAGGTCCTTCTCGGCCGCGTAGTCGATCTCCCACTCGCGGGTGAGTCCGAGCTCGCGGACGGGCGCGATGACCTCCAGGTCGGAGCCGCGCCAGACGGCCTCGAACCGGAGCTGGTCGTTCCCCTTCCCGGTGCAGCCGTGCGCGACGGCGTCACAGCCCTGCTCCTCGGCGACGCCGAGGATCGCCTCGGCGATGACGGGGCGCGCGAGCGCGGTCCCGAGCGGGTAGCCCTGGTACGTCGCGTTCGTCTTCACCGCGTCGAAACACAGGTCCGCGAACTCCTCCTTCGCGTCGACGACGTGGAGGTCGAGCCCGAGCGCCTCGGCGGTCTCCTCGGCCTCGTCGAACTCCTCGGTCGGCTGCCCGACGTCGACGTTGACGCCGATCACCTCGTCGTAGCCGTACTCCTCTTTCAGGAGCGGCACGCAGACGGTCGTGTCGAGTCCCCCACTGAACGCGAGTGCAACGGTTGCCATTACAGGAGTACACTGGGGTCACACCCTTAAATTCAACGGTTTAGATATTGTAATTAACTGCCGGAGCCGACGCTACGGACGGACGGAGCTGTCACTCTACGGGACGAAACGGCGCGAACGCGACGAGGGAATGGAGATTACTGGCCCGAGGGGGCCCGTCGTCGCGCCGCGCCGGAAGCCGGTCGCGGCGGTCGGACGCCTCGTCGCGGTCGCGGGGCTCGTCGACCTCGGACGAGGGCAGCGTCGAGACGAGCCTCCGCGCTCATTACCTGTACGTACCCGATTTTCGCTATAAAAACGTTCCGCAACTGCGTCGCGAACACACGCCGCTCTCGCCCCGCCGGCGAACCGACCGTCTCGACGAACCGTGAACGTCTCAGCAAACCACGAACGTCTCGGTACCGGTCAATAGCGCTCTGTCGCCGTATATCGGGCTCATAGTTCGTTTTACGTTCGTTCCGCGCGTGTCGTGAGACGATGGGAGCGACTGACGGCGTTCGGCGGCGGTGTCGAGTCGCGACGGAACCGCACCGCGACAGGGCGCTCACGCTGTACGGGACCGACGGACGGACGTATCAAGTCATCGACGCGGCGGACGGAGTTCGCGAGCGGTTGGGCGACCTGCGTTGCGGGGACACCGTCGGAGTCGCCCTGGAACCGGTCCGGTGTCGGGGCGACGGCTGGCGGATCGTCCGGATGGACGAGGCGACTTCGTCGGGGAGCCCGCGCCGGCGACCGGCCGCCGAGGCGAAAGGCCGATCCGCCGCGGGGCCGACTTCCCGGTAGGAGATCCGATGCTCGTCGGTCGCCGGAGTCGCGACCGAATTCGCAGCGCCGATGCGCGGCTACGGATCTCGGTTGACCCCGTCGCAGGCGCTCAGATCGCCTCTCGGTACGCCTCCAGCGTCCGCTCGACGTCCTCCTCCGTGTGCGCGTAGGAGGTGAACTGACACTCGAACTGGTTCGCGGTGAGGAACACGCCGCGGTCTTTCATCTCCTGCCAGAACACGCGCTCCCAGCGGTCCGTCGCGGCGTTCGCGACGTCGGCGCCTGTCTTCGGGCACGTGTCGTACCGCGCGCAGTCGGGGTCCTGCCGACAGCCGCCCGCACAGCAGTCGTCGACGTCGTCGGGCGCCTCGCGGGTGAATATCGTCTTGAACATCGAGTCGGTGCCGACGACGGTGTACTCCGGCGCGCGCTCCGCGCAGATCTCGGCTATCCCCTCGCGAAGCTTCCGCCCGAGCCTGTTGACGTGCTCGTACACGTCGTTCTCGGCGGCGTACTCCAGCCCGGCCTTCCCCGCGGCCATCGTCACCGGGTGCCCGGAGAACGTGCCGGACTGGAACACGTCGCCCGCGGGCGTGAACCCCTCGACGATCTCCGCTTTCCCCCCGATCGCGCCGACCGGGAACCCGCCGCCGACGATCTTGCCGAACGTCGTCACGTCGGGCGTGACGCCGAACTTCGACTGCGCGCAGCCGAGTCCGCCGACGCGGAACCCCGTGATCACCTCGTCGAAGATCAAGAGGGAGCCGTGGTCGTCACACAGGTCTCGCAGGGTCTCGTGGTAGCCGTCGATGGGCGTGACGATCCCCATGTTGGCTAAGATTGGCTCGACGAGGACCGCGGCGATGTCGTCGCCGTGCTCCGCGAACACCTCCTTGGCGGCCTCCGGGTCGTTGAACGGGATCGGGAGGGTGTGCTGCGCGAACGCCTCCGGGATCCCGGCCGTCGACGGGTGCGCGTCGCCCGGCGACCCCTCGACGAGCGTCGACTCCTGGGCGCCGTGGTAGCCGCCCCGCATGACGACGATCTTGTCGCGGTCGGTGTGGCCGCGCGCGAGCCGTACCGCCGACACCGTCGCCTCGGTCCCGGAGTTGACGAACCGGATCGACTCCACGCTCGGGACGTGCCGCGCCACGAACTCGGCGTGTTCGACCTCGACCTCGGTCGGCGCCCCGTACATCGGCCCCGCGGCGACGTGCGACTGGATCGCCGCCTCCACCGGCTCCGGGAGGTCGTGGCCGTACAGGAGGGGGCCGTACCCCATCACCCAGTCGACGTAGCGGTTCCCGTCGGCGTCGATGACGTGGCCGCCGTCCCCGCGCTCGACGAAGAACGGGTGCGGCATCGTCGCCCGGACCGAGGAGTTGACCCCGCCCGGCATCACCGACAGCGCGCGGTCGTACAGTCCGCGGGAGCGCTCGTGGTTCATGGCCCGACGTTGGTCGGAGGGATGAAAGTAGTTGCCGAACCGAGCGAGGCCGCGACCACCGCGGCGGGAAAACGAGGACGCGTCGGCCGAGCCTACACCGCCTCCGGGCCGGTCGCGCCGGTGCGTACCTGCAGCGCGTCCTCGACGGGCAGGATGAACACCTTCCCGTCGCCGGGCTCGCCGGTCTTCGCGGCGTCGCTTATCGCCTCCGCGACCTCGTCGGCCGGGATGTCGGCGACGACGACGTCGATCTTCACCTTCTGGTGGAGGTCGACGGTGAACTCCTCGCCGCGCCACTGGCCCTTCTTCGCGGGCTGGCTGCCGCGGCCGGAGACGTTCGTCACGGTGAGCGAGGGCGCGTTGATCTCCGCGAGCGCCTGCTTGATGGCCCCGAGCTTGTCGGGGCGGACCACCGCGGTGACCATCTTGATCCCCGAACCGGCCTCTTCGCCGCCGTCGGCGCGCGGCGAGCCCTCCGTGGTGTCGACGACGGCGGGACCGCCGTCGGTCGCGACGCGGTCGCCGCCGAACTCGGGGTAGGTCTCGACGCCGTGTTCGGAGATGTCGAGGCCCTCCTGTTCGTGTTCGCGGGTGACCCGCGCCTCGCCGCTCACCTTGAGGACGTACCAGACGGCCGCGGTCGCGGTGAGCGTCCAGCCGCCGATGATGATGACGCCGGTCAGCTGAGCGATGAAGTGGGCGCCGACGCTGCTACTGAGGGCGCCCGGGGCGGCGACGAACGGGAACAGCAGCGTCCCCAGCACGCCCGCGCTGCCGTGGACCGGGAACACCGCGCAGACGTCGTCGATCTTGAGCGTGTCCGAGACGAACTCGAAGACGATCGGGAGCTGCGCGCCGGCCAGGCCGCCGACGACCAGCGCGCCCCACCACGCCGTGGTGTCGGGGATGGCGGTGATGCCGACGAGCCCAGCCAGCAGGCCGTTGGCGACGTACAGCGTGTCGACCTTCCCCGTCTTCAGCCACACGACGAGCGCGGCGCCGATCCCGCCGGCCGCCATCGCGATCGTCGTCCCCATCGCGACGAGGTTGAGCGTCAGCGTGTTGAACACGCCGCCGCTGACCACGGAGGCGGTCCCGACGTTGAAGCCGTACCAGCCGAACGCGAGGATGAGCGTCCCGAGCACCGCGAACGTCAGCGAGTGACCGGGGATGACGTTCGTCGAGCCGTCCTCGGCGTAGCGGTCCATCCGCGGACCGAGGACGGCCGCCGCGGTGAGCCCCGCGATGCCGCCCATGCCGTGGACGATCATGCCGCCGGCGAAGTCGTGGAACGCCACGCCGGTCAGCTGCGCGACGAGCCCGTCGCCCGAGGCCGACCAGGTGAACGCGATGACCATCGGGTAGATCACGGCGGCCAGCAGGAACGTGTAGGTGACGTACGCGCGGAGCTTCGCGCGGCCGGCGACCGCGCCCGACACGATGGTCGCGGCCGTCATGGCGAACACCGCGCCGTAGAGCCAGTTGACGTACGGGCCGACCGCGCCCTCTTCGACGGCGAGTTCGCCGCCGGAGAACAGCGTCCCCGCGACGGAGACGGGGCCGCCGGAGCCGCTCATGACGCTGGTGAACGCCGTCCCGATCAGGAAGAACACCGTCACCCCGACGCTCCACGTCAGGAGGTTCTTCGTCAGCTGGTTGGCGACGTTCTTCGAGCGGACCTGCCCGGCTTCGAGCATGGCGAAGCCGGCGTGCATGAAGAAGATCAGGAACGTCACCATGAGGATCCACGTCCCGTTCATCGCCGACGCGAAGGTGCTCGGGTCGACCGTCGCGAGTACGCCGGTCGTCACGACTCGACCACCTCAACTGAACATACGTCCTTCGAATCGCGCGTTTCGTTCGTGTTCATGTGCTGAATCACGTTTCGACAGCGGGGAACAGGAATATATAAACGTTCGAGTTGGGTTTCACAAAAAATCACTTTAATAATACGGTGGATGTCAGATATAAGGACGAATACATGCTGTATAAGGACATATTCTCGACGGATTCCCCGCAATCCTTGCGATCAAATCGGACGAACGTTTTGTATGTATTCTGTCATCAAGGCACGGATCGGCCGCTTTCGGGGTTCGTGGCGCCGGGCGCGGCCGCCGCCGGCGATTTTTGCCGCTCTGCTTTTCGACCGATATCGGCGTTACGGCGTCACAAGAGCGATCTCGGGGGTTTCGGGCGTTCCGAGAGGAAGTTTACGTTCGTCAACCGGATCTGCGGTTCGGCTGCGAATCCGGACACCTGACCGCCCACTCGGTGTCGGATCCGACCTCGACGGTGCCGATCGAGGGCTCGTCTCCGGCTACTCCGGCTTCAGCCCCTCGCCCTGCACGCGCATCACGGCCTCGCCGTCGGCGAGGTTCGGCGCGTCGACGAGGCGGACGATCCGCTTGTCGCCCTTCGACTTGCGGAGGTAGATCCGGAACGTGGAGGCGTGTCCGAGGATGTTGCCGCCGATCGCCTGGGTCGGGTCGCCGAAGTAGGAGTCGGGGTTCGACGCGACCTGGTTGGTGACGAGGATGGCGGTGTTGAACAGGTCGCCGATCCGCATCAGGTCGTGGAGGTGCTTGTTAAGCTTCTGCTGTCGCTCGGCGAGCTCTCCCCGACCAACGTACTCGGCGCGGAAGTGGGCGGTCAGCGAGTCAACGCAGACGATTCGGATGGGCCACTCGCTCTCCTCCTGTTCGCCGGCGAGCTCCTTCGCCTTCTCGGCGAGCAGAATCTGGTGGTTGGAGTTGAACGCCTTCGCGACGTGGATCTGGTCGAGGAACGCCTCGATCAGCTCCTCCATCGCCTCCTCGTCGCTCGGGGTGCCCTCGATCTCGCGCCGCTCCATCTCGTCGGAGAGGATCTCGTCGTCGAGCCCGCGGACCATGTCGTCGATCCGCTCCGGGCGGAACGTGTCCTCTGAGTCGACGAAGATGCAGCCGCCCTCCAGCCCGCCGTTCTCCTTGGAGAGCTGGACGTTGACGGCCATCTGGTGGGTCACCTGCGACTTCCCGGAGCCGAACTCGCCGTACACCTCGGTGATCGACTGCGTCTCGATGCCGCCGCCGAGCAGGTCGTCGACCTCGTCGATCTGCCAGGAGAGCTTGCCGATCTCCTGGCGGCGTTCGAGCACCGTCGCGCCCGTCTCGAAGCCGCCGACGTCGGCGGCCTTGCGGGCGGCGTTGATGATGTCGCTGGCGGACGACTCGCCGATGTCCGCGGTGTTCGACATCTCGCCGGGGCTGGCGACGGCGATCGACTGGTAGCTCTCGAACCCGTTCTCGACGAGCTTGTCTGCGGTCGCTGGGCCGACTCCGGGGAGGTCCTCGAGTTCGTCTTCAGGCATGTACGCCACCCTTGTTCGCCATCCCGTATAAAGACTGGTTTACACCCTAGTGAAAGTGAAATTCACGTCGACCACGCGAGCTCGGATGCGTCGACTCCGCATATAAGCCTCCGCGCCGAATCGAGGAGGCGACTCGCGAACGAAACTGGTCGGGGGTCGCGCTCGACGCGGCCTCAATCGACGCGGTTCCGCTTGACGCTGTCGCCGCGCCGTCCGGGCGGTCAGAACCCCACGCGACGGACGTATCCCAGCTCGCGGATCGCCACGAGGAGCTCGCCGGGCAGCTCCGCGTCGGTGATCACGTACAGCTTCGGATCGTCGGTGAACTCGGGGTCCTCGCTCAGCACCTGTCGGATCGAAACGTCGTGTTCGGCGAGGATACCGGTCACCTCGGCGACGATCCCGGCCTCGTCGGCGGCCGCGACTTCGATCGTGAGGACCGTCAGATCGAGGACGGGCGCCAGGTCCATCAGGCTCGGCACCGAGGAGATGTTGGTGAAGATGCGCTTCAGTTCGGGGTCCGCCAGTATCGCGTCCGTCGTCGAGTCGACGACCCGTCGGTCGACGTCGAGCTCGCGCGCGATCCCGGTGTACGGGATCTCGATCCCGCCGGAGACGACGCGCCCCTCTTCGTTGACGGAGAAGCCGCGCTCTAAGAACAGCCGGATGACGGCCTGCTGGCTCGGTGACCCCTCGAACTTCTCGAGGATCTCGTCGAACATTCGTTGCTATGGTGCTCGTCGCCGCGGGCTTAAAAATCGGGGTACTACGGGGTCTCAGCTCGCGAGCGTCGAGTAGACGCCGCCGAGCACCGCGCCGTAGACGACGTGGCCGACGAGGCTCTCGACGCCGACGTTCGGCAGCGGCGGCGCGCCCGGGAACCCGACGGCGCCCAGCCAGATCGGCATCACGATCACGGCGAGCGCGACCCACACGAGGAGGCCGTAGCCCGCACCGACCCCGAGGCTCGTCCCGACCGAGTCGCCGACGCCCGGCTTCGCGCTCGCGATAGCGGCGAACCCGAGACCGATGACCGCACCGTGAGACATGTGAATCGCCCAGCCGACGGCGCCGGCGGGACCCTCGATGCCGTACATCGCCGGGATCGCCACCTGCAGCACGCCGGGAGTCATCACCGACATCATCGCGCCGAACACGAGCCCGCCGGCCAGTCCGCCGGCCACGCCCGCCTTCCAGTTGCCCGTCTCGGTCGATACCTCGTTCGTCATCGCGGTTTCGGTCGCCATATCGGTTCAGCAGTCGCGACAAAACCGGTAATATATGCCTGTATTATGTGTCCGTAGCGCACGCACCCCATAGTTATATATACGTAATGAACCGACAGGAAAAGATCGAACTACCGTCGCTCCGTGCCGTCGGATCACTTCCGCCCCGGCACCCCACCCCTTTTAGCCGATGACGACGAACCTCGTCCCGTGTCAGAGTCGTCGCATCTGCGGTTCTTCCCGTACGAGGAGCCGTACCCGAACCAGCGCGAGGCGATGGACAGGATCGCCAACGCGCTGGACCGCGGACAGGACGTGCTGTTCGAGGGCGCGCCCGGGACGGGAAAGACCCTCTCCGCGCTCGTGCCCGCCTTAGAGCACGCCCGCGAGCACGACCGCACGGTCGTGATCACGACCAACGTCCACCAGCAGATGCGACAGTTCGTCGAGGACGCCCGCGCGATCACCCGCGAAGAGCCCATTCGGGCGGTCGTCTTCAAGGGGAAATCGTCGATGTGCCACATCGACGTCGACTATCAGGAGTGCCAGACGCTCCGGGACACCACCCGCGAGCTGGTCGAGACGGAGAGCGACGTTCGGGAGCTGGAGTCGCGTCAGCGCGAGCTGCTCGCGGAGAGCCGCGAGGGCGACGCCGGAGCGGCGGAGTCTCGCGAGGCGATCATGGACGAGCTCGACGAGCTGGAGGACGAGCTCGACGAGTACGAGACCGCGAACGTCTGCGCCCACTACCGGAACAACCTCGTCGAGGACACCGACGAGTTCTTCGGGTGGCTGTTCGAGGACGTCCGCACCCCGGAGGACGTGTACGCGTACGCGGACGAGCGCGAGCTCTGCGGCTACGAGCTGCTCAAGGAGGGGATGGAGGGCGTCGACCTCGTCGTGTGTAACTACCACCACCTGCTGGACCCGCAGATCCGCGAGCAGTTCTTCCGGTGGATCGACCGCGACCCCTCGCAGATACTCACCGTCTTCGACGAGGCGCACAACGTCGAGGACGCCGCCCGCGACCACGCCACTCGCACCCTCACGGAGAACACCCTCGACGCCGCCGTCGAGGAGCTGACGGACAGCGACGACTCCCGCGCGGAGGCGGCCGAGAACGTCGTCCGCGCGTTCCGCGACGCCCTGGTCGAGACGTACGACGACGCGCTCGGCTTCGGCGCCCGCGAGGGGGTCGGCGAGAACTGGGAGGACGTCTCGATCGCGAACGACGACCGGCGAGACGACCTCACGCTCGCGTTCCTCCGCAGCTACGAGGGGAAGGGGATCGACACGGAGACCGAGCTCGCGCTCCAGCTCGGACGGGCGCTCGACGAGGCGTACGAGCGCCGCTACCGCGACGGCGAGACCACCACTCGGACGGAGTGTCAGACTCTGCAGGTCGCCCGGTTCGTGTCGACGTGGATAGACGAGGGCACGGAGCTCGGCCAGTATCCGGTCGTCTCCGTGCGCCGCGACGGCGCCACCGACGAGGTGTACGGCCGCGCGGAGCTGTACACCTGCATCCCCCGTCGCGTCACCGAGGAGCTGTTCGACGAGGTCGCCGCGTCCGTGCTGATGAGCGCGACGCTCCGCCCCTTCGACGTCACGAAGGACGTGCTCGGCTTGGAGGACGTGGCGTCGCTCGCGTACGGGATGGCGTATCCCGAGGAGAACCGCCGGACGTTCGCGGTCGACGCGCCGCCGCTTTTCGCCTCCGAGCGCAACGACCCGCAGACCCAGGAGACGGTGGCGTCGCTGCTGCGCGACGCGATCCGCTTCACCCCGGGCAACACCCTCGCCTTCTTCCCCTCGTACGCCGAGGCCGAACGATACTACGAGCGGCTCGGCGGCTCGGCGGGCGGAGGCGGCGCCGGAGCCGGTGTCGGCGCGGGCGGCGGCCTCGTCGGCGCGGACCTCGGTTCGCTTTACCTCGACGGGTCGGGCGAGGACGAAGAGCGGCTCCGGCGGCGGTTCGTCGAGAGCGACGACGCCACCCTGTTCACCTCCCTGTGGGGGACGCTCGCCGAGGGGGTGAGCTTCGACGGCGACGACGCCCGGACGGTGGTGGTCGTCGGCGTCCCGTACCCCCACCTCTCGGACCGAATGGAGGCGGTGCAGGACGCGTACGACCGGACGTTCGCCGACCGCGACCGCGCCCGCGACCCCGGCTGGGCGTACGCCGTCGAGATCCCGACGATCCGCAAGACGCGACAGGCGATCGGGCGCGTGGTCCGCGGCCCCGACGACTTCGGCGTCCGGATCCTCGCCGACCGGCGGTACACGACCGCCGACATGGGGAAGTACTCGGTCCGCGACGCCTTCCCTCCCGAGGAGCGGGCGGAGCTGCTCGACGTCGCCCCGGAGAAGCTGAAGTTCGCGATGCTGAACTTCTACGGCGACCACGGCGCGTACGACGGGTCACCGCCCGAGCCGTGAAACCGGGAGACTGCCGGCCACCGCCCGAGCCGTGACCCTACCCCGGCATCGACGCGAGCAGCACCGTGACCCCTAACAGCACGATCCCGAGCAGCGTCGTGATCACGGCGTGGATCACTGTCATCCCGACGACGAGCCGGCGCGGCTGGTCGTAGCTCCACGCGAACATGATCCCGTCGACGAGGAGCGCGACGGGAACGAGCACCGCCTCGGGGACGGCGAACGCGCCGCCGACGACGCCGACGACCGCGGGGAGTGGCCCGACGAACAGCGCGCGGCGCGGATCCACGTCGCCGAGGACGTTCCGAGCGGCGAGGTGAGCGGTCACGGAGAGGAACAGCGCGAACAGGAGGGTCGTCCCCAACACCGACACTGGCGTCACCGTCTGCAGGAGCATGGGTGACGTACGCGACGACGTGTAAAAGTGGTCGCGGAATCGGATCGCGAGGGCGCCCGATCAGCCGAGCAGCCCGAGCGCCTCCAGCTCGTCGACGATCACGTCGACGGCGGCCGCCGCGTCGTCGGGGCTCGTTCCGCCCGTGACGACGAGCTTTCCGCTGCCGAACAAGAGCGCCACGACGTCCGGCTCGTCGAGCCGGTAGACGAGCCCGGGGAACTGCTCCGGCTCGTACTCGATGTGCTCGAGCCCGAGCCCGATCGCGATCGCGTTGAGGTTGAGGCTCTCGCCGAGGTCGGCGGACGTGACGATGTTCTGGACCGTGATCTCGGGGTCCCCGATCGGGATCTGGAGCGCGCGGAGCTCGTCGAACACGAGCGCGAGGCTCTCGTGGACGGCGTCGACGGAGTTCGCGCCCGTACACACGATCTTGCCGGACCGGAATATCAGCGCGGCCGATTTCGGGTCCGTGGTGCGGTACACGAGCCCGGGGAACTGCTCGGGGTCGTAATCGGCCCCTTCCAGGTCCATCGCGACGCTCTGGAGGTCGAGCTCCTGCCCGATCCCCGTGGAGGCAACGACGTTCTCTATCGTGATCGTCTCCTTCGGATCGGCCATCACTACCGGCACAATCGCTTGAAACAGTTAAAAAGGTGCGTGGTCGGAACCGCTATCCTCTTGCGAGGGGCCGCCCGACTCCGAGGCGTGTACTGGCTCGAACTCGCCGGCGAGGCGGACGCGTTCGCCGCCCGCGAGGCCGCGACCGCGGCGACCGGCGTGGAGCTGCTCGCGCCCGGGATCGCGAGCGCCGGCAGCGTCGGTCTCGGCGGCGCCGACCCCGATGCGGACGACGGCGCCGACCGCGCCGCGGTCCGCCGACTCGCCTACACCCGCGCCGCCCACGAGGCGGTCGCCCGCACGGCCGCCGACCTCGACGCCGCCGTCGCCGCGCTGGACGCGGCGCCGCTGGACCGCTCTGGCACGGTCGCGGTCCGGGCCCGCAACGTCCGGAACACGACCGGGGTCTCGACGACCGCCGCGGAGCGCGCGCTCGGAGGGGTCCTCGTCGACCGCGGCTTCTCCGTCGACCGCGACGACCCCGACCACGTGCTGCGCGCGCTGTTCGCCGCCGGCGAGCGCGCCGCCCACGAGGCGGTCCCCGGCGCCGACGGCGGCGACGCGTCGGTGTGCGCGCTCGGCTGGGTCGCCGCCGAGGCCGCCCGGGACTTCGCCCCGAAGCCGACCGACCGCCCCTTCTTCCAGCCGGGGAGCATGGCGCCCGCCGACGCCCGCGCGTACGTCAACCTCGCCGGCGCCGCGCCCGGTCGGACCCTGCTCGACCCGATGTGCGGCACCGGCGGGCTCCCGCTCGAGGCCGGGCTCGTCGGCGCCGACGTCCTCGCCTGCGACGCCCAGCGGAAGATGGTCCGGGGGACCCGAGAGAACCTCCTGGAGTACGTGGACGCGCTCTCTGAGGGCCCGAACTGGCACGTCGCCCGCGGCGACGCCACGGCCCTCCCGCTCCGCGCCGACGCGGTCGACGGCGTCGCCTTCGACGCGCCGTACGGCCGGCAGTCGAAGGTCGCCCGCCACGAGCTCGCCGACCTCGTCTCGGGCGCGCTCGCTGAGGCCGCCCGGGTCGCCCCTCGCGCCGTCGTCGTCGCCGATCGCGACTGGCGCGGGCGGGCCCGGGCGGCGGGCTGGGCGGTCGACGCCGCCTTCGAGCGCCGGGTCCACCGGTCGCTCACGCGGCACGTCCTGATACTCGACCGGGAGTGACCGCCGGGCCTCCGATCGGAACCGACGGAGACGCCCCCGGGCCGAAGCGCCCTGACAGTGGACGTTCGGTCGGCGATATATCGATCGAGAGCGGCGCAATCGACGAGTTTCAGTTTCACCGTCCCTCCGGGCAACGATTAAGTGGACGGCCTGTCGTGGTGAGTGCATGACCGGGGACGCCGGCGGCGACATGCTCTCGTGGGACGAGTCGGTGTTCCGCGACGAGTCGGTGTTCGAGATCGACCACGTTCCCGAGACGTTCCGCCACCGCGAGAGCCAGCTGGAGAGCCTGAAGTACGCCCTGCGTCCCGCGGTGCGCGGCTCCCGTCCGCTCAACACGATGGTGCGCGGTCCCCCCGGGACCGGCAAGACCACCGCGGTCCAGAAGCTGTTCGGCGAGCTCGGCGCCCGCACCGACGTGCGGACGGTCCGGGTCAACTGCCAGGTCGACTCGACCCGGTACGCCGTCTTCTCGCGGCTGTTCGAGGGGATCTTCGACTACGAGCCGCCCTCCTCCGGGATCTCATTCAAGAAGCTGTTCGGCCAGATCACCGACCGGCTCGTCGAGGAGGACGACGTGCTCGTCGTCGCCTTGGACGACGTGAACTACCTCTTCTACGAGAACGAGGCGTCCGACACGCTCTACTCGCTTCTGCGCGCCCACGAGGCGCACTCGGGGGCGAAGATCGGCGTCATCGTCGTCTCCTCCGACCTGGGGCTCGACGTGATCGACGACCTCGACACCCGGGTGCAGTCGGTGTTCCGCCCGGAGGAGGTGTACTTCCCCGTCTACGACGCCACCGAGATCTACGACATCCTCTTCGAGCGCGCGAAGCGGGGGTTCCACGACGGCGTCATCGGCGACGCCGAACTGGAGCGCGTCGCGGACCTCACCGCCGAGAGTGGCGACCTCCGCGTGGGGATCGACCTGCTCCGACGCGCCGGGCTCAACGCGGAGATGCGCGCCTCGAAGTCGATCGCCGAGGAGGACGTGGAGTCGGCGTACGACAAGTCCAAACACGTCCACCTCTCGCGGTCGCTCCGGGGGCTCTCGGAGTCCGAGCGCGCCCTCGTCCGGGTGCTCGCGGAGAACGACGGCGAGCGCGCCGGCACCGTCTACGAGGCGTTCCACGACCAGACCGACCTCGGCTACACCCGCTACTCCGAGATCATCAACAAGCTCGACCAGCTCGGCGTGATCGAGGCCGAGTACGCCGACGTGGAGGGGCGCGGCCGCTCCCGCGAGCTCTCCTTGGCCTACGACGCCGAGGCGGTCCTCGACCGGCTGGAGTAAGCGTCGCGGCCGTCGGCGGAACCGCCCTCCGACGACGCCGACGCCTTTTCGGTCCCCCCCGTCGAGTCGGAGGTATGAAGACGAGCGGCGGCAGCGACGCGGCGAAGCGACGCGCCGGCGAGTCGGCGGCGGGGACGGTCGACGACGGCGACGTCGTCGGGCTCGGGACGGGCTCGACCGCGGCCCACGCGATCCGGCGGCTGGGCGAGCGGGTCGACGCCGGGGTGGAGATCCGCGGCGTCCCGACGTCGTTCGCGAGCCGCGAGCTCGCCGCCGACCGCGGGATCCCCCTGCTCGACCTCGAGGAGGCGGTGGGGCCCGACGCGCCCGGGATCGACGTCGCGATCGACGGAGCGGACCAGGTTGCGGTCGGCGGTTCGGGCGACGGTGACGGCGTGAACGCCCTGATAAAGGGCGGCGGCGCCGCCCACGCCCGCGAGAAGCTGGTCGACGCGGCCGCCGACCGGTTCCTCGTCGTCGCCGACCCCTCGAAGGAGGCCCCGGTGCTCGACCGGTCCGTCCCCGTCGAGGTGCTCCCGGCGGGTCGCTCGGCCGTCGCCGAGTCGGTCCGCGCGGCGGGCGGCGACCCGACCCTCCGCCGCGCGGAGCGGAAGGACGGACCGGTCGTCACCGACAACGGGAACCTCGTGCTCGACTGCGCGTTCGGCGAGGTCGCGGACCCGGCGGCGCTCGCGGTGACCCTCTCGACGACGCCGGGCGTCGTCGAACACGGGCTCTTCGTCGACCTCGCCGACGAGGTCCACGTCGGGACGGACTCGGGCGTTCGGGTGCTCACGCGCTGATCCCGCGGGAGAGGGTCGCTGGCGACGATCGGGGGAGACGCGCCGCTCGCCGGTCGACGCGCGGTCAAAAAATCGGATCGAAAGTCGCGTCCGCCTTAGAGGTCGCGCGGCTGGACCGTCTTCCGGTCGTTGGCCTCGGCGCGGCGCGCGGCGTCTTCGAGCAGCTCGTCCACTTCGTCGTCCAGCGCGTCGTAGAAGTCCGAAGCGACGTTCTTGTCGTCCAGGGCTTCCTTGACGGCCGCTTTGACAATAAGGTCTGCCATGCGATCGGGCATATCCATCGACAGTTAATAAGAGTTCCTGAATTCGCCCGCGAGGGGCGTCGTGCGGGCCGTTCGCGACGGCAGACCGAAACGATCCCTTATAAGCTTTGTGAGTCCGTCCGGAGACGGACGTGAAATCGGTCTCGATCGGTCGCCACGGACCGACAGGTTCGACCGCCTCCGTCCCGGACGGGCGACCATGCGTGACACGCTCGAGGCGCTCGACGCCGGCGAGATTGGCGTCGCGGAGGCGGAATCGCGGCTCGCGGGCTACGCGACCACGGCGGCCGGCCGGTTCGACGCCGCCCGCGAGGACCGACGGGGGATCCCCGAGGCGATCCTCGCGGACGGGAAGACGCCCGACGAAGTGGCGGCGCTGGCGACGACGGCGGTGGAGACGACCGGACGGGCGCTCGTGACCCGCGCGGACCCGGACGACACGGCCGCGATCCGGACGGCGATGGCGGACGCCGACCTCGGAACCGGAGGGAACGCCGACCTCGGAACCGAGGGGGACGCCGACTCTGCGGCCGCCCCGACGATCGACCACGACGAGCGGACCGACACGGTCGTCGTCCGCGCCGCGACGTTCGAGCCGCCGGCCCTCGACGCGACGGTCGCGGTCGTCGCCGCCGGCACCGCGGACGCGGCGGTCGCGGGGGAGGCGGCGGTCGTCGCCCGCGAGGTCGGCGCGACGGTCGACCGCGTCGACGACGTCGGCGTGGCCAACC